>NZ_JBIARJ010000004.1:0-180892 GCF_042889825.1 Streptomyces sp. NPDC002467
CCGTCACACCGGGGCCCCCCCGCCGGGGGGCCCCCCCCCCCCCCGCCCCCCCCACCCCCCCCCCCCCGCCGGGCCGGGGGGGGGGGGGGGGGGGGGGGGGCGGGGCCCCCCCCCCCCCCCCCGCGATCCGGAGCCGGAACCGGAGCACCATCCAAAGCCGGATCCGGAGCCGGACAGTGCTCCGCTAGACGGTCCCGTCCGCCCCGGCCCGCAGCGGCTCCCGGTCCAGGACGCTCCGCTCCCGCTCCGTCAACTGGGGCCCGTCGAGCAGGGGCCGGCGCAGTCCGCGGACCGCCGCGAGGAGGACGTCGGGGCTGCCGAGGACCGCGGCGGGCTTCTTCATCGCCATCACTTCCGTCAGCGCCCGGACCACGAGGAAGTTGCCGATCGCGGTGCGGTTCAGGCGCTGGACGTACCGGGCCGCGAGCCGGTCGCCCAGGGTCGGCGCCTTGCCCACCGCCTCCGGGTAGAAGCGGTCCTGGCCCACGGCCAGGAGCCAGGCCGCGGAGGCCGGCCCGGCGATGGCCTTCTGGGCCTGCCGGGCGAACTTCGGCGCGTCGACCGGGGTCTTCACCGCGGTGTCGCGCAGGGCCAGCGCGCCGAGCGCCGCCGCGGACATGCCGTGCCCGTAGACCGGGTTCAGGCTGGTCGCCGCGTCGCCGAGGACGACGAACCCCGAGGGCATCGCGGCCTTCTCGTACAGCCGCTGCCGGTTGGCCGTCCGACCGTAGACGGCCACCTCGCCGATCGGCTCGGCACGGGCCAGGAAGTCGGCGGCCAGCGGGTGGCGCACGCCTCGGGCGAACTCCTCGAAGAGCTGCTCGTCACCGCTCGGCTCCCCACCGCGGGTGCCGGAGAGGCTGACGTGCCACTGGCCGTCCTCGATGGGGATGACGGAGACCACCTGGCCGGGCGTGCCCAGCCTCGGGTCCGCCTGGATGTTGATGACCGGCCAGTCGGACCCGGCGCCCTCCGGCGCCCGGTAGCGGCGGCTGGCGTAGCGCACGCCGGCGTCCACGACGGTCTCCTCGATCGCGGGTCCGCCGATCGCGGCCAGCCACTCCGGGGCCTTGGAGTCACGGCCCGTCGCATCGACCACGAGGTCCGCGTCGACGACCTCCTCCTCCCGGGCCTCGTCGAGGACCCGGACGCCCGTCACCGCCGACCCGTCGCCGACCAGCCCGGCGATGCGCACGCCGGTGCGGATCCGTACGTTCGGGTGGGCGGCCCGCAGTCCGTTGCGCACCCCCCAGTCGACGAGGTCGCGGCTGGCGCCGATCAGGTAGTGCGTCTCGGTCCAGCGCCGGAACCAGCCCGCCGGGGAGTACGAGACCATCCCGTTCGGGATCGGGATCCGGTGGGCGCCGGCCTCCAGCCAGGTGGCGGTGGTGCCGGGGAGCAGTTCCTCGATGGCGTCGGCCCCGCCCGACCACAGCATGTGGGCGTGGGCGGCCTGCGGCAGCCTCGGCCGGGGGGACGCGGTCTCGGGAAGCACGGTGTCCCGTTCGACGACGAGGACCTCCGCCACGTGCGGCGCCAGGGCCGCGGCGGCGAGGGTGCCCGCCAGTCCGCCGCCGAGGACGACGGCTCGGAGTCTGCCGGAAGGGTTCTGGGTCATCGTGCACTGCTCTCTAGTACGGCTGCTTCACGGGTGGCTCGGACGATGGCGGACCTCGACAGGGCCCGGGACAGGCGCACGAGCCCGAGGGCGCTGTTGGCGGAGGCGAGCAGCGGTCCGTCGCCGGCGCGCTCGGCGGGCGCTTCGGACTGTCCGGCCGCGTGCCTGCTCCACATGACCACGGCGTGGGCCAACACGGCGGCGTCCGCGATCACGGCCGCCTCCTCGTCGGAGGGGGCCGTCTTCAGCGCCTCGGCGAGCGACAGTTCCCGTACCTCGGGGCTGAGGAAGGGGTGGACGCTGAGGATCCCGTCGTAGATGTCGGATTCGATCTGCGTCACCCGTACTTCGATGGGCGTCGAGATTCCGCCGGCCAGGTTGATGCTGTGCCGGGTCGCGGCCCGCAGCTCGCGCCAGGCGGGCTGCAGCTGGTGGTAGCGGCGCCACATCCCGGCGTAGTCCATGAGGCGTTGGGACAGCAGGGGCAGGACGAAGCCGACGCCGATCAGCAGGGCCGAGACGGCGGCGATCGGCGGGGCGATCGGCCAGCTCAGCCGGTCCAGGTCGTGGCCGGTCCAGCGGGCGCCGAGCGCGGTGAACTTCAGCCCGTCGTACACCAGATTGAGGATGTAGCCGACGACGATGAAGATCAGGCCGGCCCGCAGCGGGCCGTGCACCACGCGCGCCCAGCGGGCGCACAGCACGGTCATCGTGACGGCGGCGGTGGTGTGCGCCACCAGGTACAGGACGATCATCTCGCGGATGTAGGGCGTGTTCGCGTAGTACGTGTCGAGGTCGACCAGCCGCTCTTGCGGAGCGTCGCCCAGGACGAAGAGCCCGTTGATCGCGGCGATGACCGCGATGGTGGCCCAGTTGCAGCGGCGGGACCAGCGGGCGGCCCGTTCCGCGTCCTCGGGCCCGCTGCTCCAGCGGATGATGAGGACCAGGTTGGCTCCGGAGAATCCGGTCAGGATCGTGTACACGACCGGTGCGGCCGCGTTCGGTATCCCGGTGAACCGGTTGATGGCGGCGATGGACGGGACCGCGGCCGTGGCGAAGACCCCGGCGGCCGCGAAGAGCAGCACGCACACGGAACGCAGCAGTTCGTCCTTGGGATTGCGCCACAGCGGGGGCAGCTTCAGGAAGCCCGCGAGCAGCAGCAGCGCCCCGGGGATGTAGAAGGCCGCGCCATTGGGATCGTTCATGCCGCCGCTCCGCGCGTTCCGGCGGTGGCGCCGGTGCCCGGCCGTCCGGGCAGAAGGCTGTTCATGCGCATGACTTCCTCACTGGGCGGCAGCTGCCGCCCGCGGCTTCGCCGGCTCCTCATGGTCCCCACCCCCTCGCTCCCGTTCACTTCTGCTGCTCGTCGCTCATGATGAAATCCAGCAGGTCCCGCATCTTGGCCAGCGTTTCGGGGGCGCCCCGGAAGGCGATCGACCGGAGCTGGAACTTCTCCTTGAGCTCCCGCAGGTCCTCCAGTTGACGGGCCTGCTCGCTCGCCAGCCGCTCCTCCAGCGCGCGGTTGAGCGCCTGGGACGGCGTCGCGGTGAGGAAGCCGCGCGGGACCTTGAAGAAGTCCTCTATGCGGGAGGCCAGTTCCAGGCTCGGCACCTTGCGGCCCTTGAGGAGCTCGCCGACCCACTGGGGCGTCACGCCCGCGCCGTCGGCGATCTCCGCCTGGGAGTACTGGAGGCCGTCCGGGCGGCGGCGGGTCTCCCGGAGGAAGTCGAGCCGTTGCGCCACCTGCTGTTGGAAGTCGGTCTCGTACAGGGTCTGGCGTCCCAGGCCGGCGCGTACGACGCTCTCGGGCAGGCCGGTGCTCAGCGACAGCGGGGTCGGGTCGAGGACCGTGGCGCGGTCGAGGTCGGCCTTCTCGATCAGCTCTTCGAGGAGCCCCAGGCTCTTCAGGTGCGGGGCACCCTCGTCGGTCACGGATCCTCCTGGCGATGGTGACCGCGGTCCCCGTAAGACGGTTCGAGGACAGCACTCGGACCGGACACACCGCCCGGACCTGCGAAACCTTAGATCAGAATGACGATCGATTCCACAGTTGAAACGATCGTTTACCCTCGACTCGTCCGCCTCGCCCGGTGGTTCGGGAGCGCCGGGGCGCGGTCGGCCCGGTCGGCGGGGGTCGCGGCCCTGCGGTCGACGGCCCACAGCAGCGGCCCGCACAGTGCGGTGGTGACCAGGGCCATGACCACGAGGGCCAGGTAGAGGGCGGGCGTGAGGATCCCCGCGGCGTATCCGGCCTGGAGTACGACGATCTCGGTCAGGCCCCGGGTGTTCATCAGGGCGGCGAGCCGCAGCCCGGTGGTGTGGGTGAGCCCGCCCAGCCGGGCGCCGAGGTAGCTGCCGACCAGTTTCGCGGAGACGGCGAGCACGGTCGCGTAGAGCAGGGCCCGCCAGGAGAGCACCGCCTCGGGGCCGGCGGCCAGGGTGGTGCCGGTGACGACGAACAGCACGGGCAGCAGTCGGCGCCCGGCCCCGCCGAGGGCTCCGGCGGCGGCGGTCCAGGGGCCGCGCTCACCGTCCGCGGGCAGGGCCAGTCCGACGAGGACCGCTCCGAACACGTCGGTGAGTCCGAACCGTTGGGTGGCGGCCGCCGCCGCCCAGGCCGCCGCGGCCACGGCCGGGATCAGCAGGCGCCGGTGACGCGCGGCCGGGGCGCGGAGCACGGCGCCCCCGACGGTCCGGCGCAGCACGGCGGCCGCCGGGACCCCGACGGCGAGCACCGCGAGTGCCGTCAGGAAGCCGCCCCGGCCCGTGGTCAGGCCGACCGCCAGGGTCAGCAGGACCCAGGTGACGGCGTCGATGGAGACCGCGGAGGCCAGCGCGAGCCGCCCGGTCGTGGTGTGCCGCATCTTCCGGTCGGCGAGGATCCCGGCGAGCACCGGCACCGCGGTGACGGCGAGGGAGATCGCGAGCATCAGCACCAGGGCCGGGGTGGGCGCGGTTCCGCGCAGCCGCGGGTCTCCGGTGCTCAGCACCCACTGGGCGAGCAGCGCTCCGGCGGCCATGGGCGGCAGCACCGATCCGACCGACAGCCACACCACGGCCCTGCCCGGCAGCCGGGCCACGCCCGAGCGGATCTCGTGGGCGGCGCCGACGAGGAAGAGGGCCAGTCCGAAGTGGCCCAGTCGCGCGAGCGGTTCCCGGCCCGGAGCGCCGGGGCCGCCCCAGCCCGCCCAGGCGGAGAGGGCCGCGCCGAGCAGGAGGCAGCAGGTGATCTCGCCGACGATCCCGGGCTGCCCGGTGCCTCGGGCCACGCGCCGGCCGATCAGCGCGCACAGCGCGGTCACCGCGAGGACGAGGGCGAACGCGAGGGGCGCGGCGAGGGGTGTGGCAAGGGGTGCCGCGAGGGCGGGTGCGAGCGCGGTCGGCCGGAGCGCGTCCACGGGGTCTCCTCGGCGGTCCGTCGGGGCGGTGCGCGACGGCTCTTCGATACCCGGGCCGGTCCGCGAAATTCCGGACCGGCCCGCACGGGCCGCGACTGTGTGCGGTCGCCGTCCTCCGCGTGTCGGCCAGTTGTCCTGATTTCGGCTCGTTCGTGAGGAGCACGAAGTCCCGCCCTCCGGGATGATTCGCCCGCCCCGCGAGTGCAACAAGGTGGTGGGGCTCATGACTTCACCCTCCGTACCGAAGGGAAGGAACGGCCACGTGCGCATGAAACGCCTCGCACCACTGCTCGCCACCACCGCCCTCCTCGCCACCACCGTGCCCCTGCTCTCCGCGACCGGTGCCTGGGCGGCCGCCCCCGCGCAGGAGTTCGGGCAGCAGAAGCCCGCATGGCACCGTTGCAGCCCCGAGCAGCCGGCCTCGTACGAGTGCGCCACGCTCAAGGTCCCGCTCGACCACCGGCGCCCCCAGGGGCGCACCATCGACCTCGCGATATCCCGGGTCAAGAGCGAGAACCCCGCCAAACGGCACGGCGTACTGCTGATCAACCCGGGTGGCCCGGGCGGTTCCGGGCTGGACCTGCCGCTGATGATGGACGCGGAGATGCCCAAGGACGTACGCGACCGGTACGACCTCATCGGCTTCGATCCGCGCGGGGTCGGCGCGAGCGATCCCGTCTCCTGCGGACTGACCGACGACGAGGTGGCCATCAACCGCCCCTACCACCCGGAGAGCTTCTCCTCCGACGTCGCGTGGGCGCGGACGGTCGCCGACAAGTGCCGCGACAAGGCCGGTGACGTGCTGCCGTACATCACCACCCGCAACACGGCCCGCGACATGGACGTGATCCGTGCGGCGCTGGGCGAGCGCAAGCTCTCGTACGTGGGCTACTCGTACGGGACCTACCTCGGCGCCGTGTACTCGCAGATGTTCCCGCAGCGCACCGACCGTTTCGTGCTCGACAGCGGGGTGGACCCGCAGCGCGTATGGCGGGGCATGCTCCAGGTCTGGGCGACGGAGGCCGAGCCCGCCTTCGCCCGGTGGACGAAGTGGGCGGCCGAGCGTTCGGCCGAGTACGGGCTCGGCGACAGCCCGGAGGCGGTGTCCGCCACCCTCTGGGGGCTGGTGGCGCGCGCCGACCGGGAGCCGATCGAGTTCGAGGGCGTCAAGGTCACGGGCGACGTCATCCGGGCCGCGCGGGCGGTGTTCTTCTACCCGGCCCAGGCCACCCCGATGGTCGCGGCCCTCAAGGCGGCGGCCGAGGGTCGGCCGCTCCCCGCGGGCGTGTCGGCACCGGAGGTGAAGCAGCTGCTCACGGGCGGGCGCGGCGCCGCCGAACCGGCCTCGGACAACGGCGTCTCGGTGTTCTGGTCCGTGGTGTGCGGGGACACGGGCACCTGGCCGCGCTACCCGGAGCAGTACGAGCGGGACGCGGCGAGGGACAAGGTGAAGTACCCGCTGTACGGGGACTTCGCGTCCAACATCAAGCCGTGCGCCTTCTGGAACCGGCCCGTCGAGGCCGCGACCCCGATGCGGACGCGGGCGAACGTGCTGACCGTGCAGAACGAGTGGGACTCGCAGACCCCGCTGGCCAGCGGGCAGGGCCTGCACCGGGCGCTGAACGGCTCGCGGATGGTGCTGGTGGAGGGCGGCGAGGGCCACGGCGTGTACCTGGCGGACCCGAACTCCTGCGCCAACGCGCACGTGAACGCGTACCTGGCCACGGGCCGGCTGCCAGACCGGGACGTGACCTGCCGGAACCCCGCCCCGCAGCCGCCGACCGCTAAAGCCCGGCCCGGTTCCCCGGTTCCGTCGGCTCCGCTGCCCTTCCCCGCAGGACCCGACCGCTTCTGACCGGGCCCGCCCCGTACGGACCCCGCTGCGCATCGGCCCGGCCGCCGCGCAGCGGGGTCAGCAGTGCGCCGCCGAGGATCAGCAGGCACAGCGCGCCGCCGGCCAGGCTGATCGCGGGGACGCCGTGGCGGGCGGCCAGCGCCGTGAGCACGGCCGCGCCGATGGGGCCGGAGGCGTTGTGCACCGTCCAGAAGGCGGAGGTGACCCGTCCCAGCAGGTGGTCCGGGGTGACCTCCTGACGCAGGGTCATGGTGCAGACCCCGCCGAGGGTGATCCCGAACATGAACGCCGCGGACAGCGCGGCGATCACGGGCACGCTCCGGCTGAGGCCGATGCCCGCCACCGACACCCCGACGAGGGCGAGCGAGGCGGGCCAGCAGACGCCGATGCCGAAGACCCGGCGCAGCCGCCCGGCGGCGAGGGCCGCGATCGCGGACCCCACCCCGCCGGCGGCGATGACGTAGCCGAGGGTGACGGCGTCCCGGCCGAGGTCCTCCTTGACGTGGAAGATCAGGAGGTCGGTGGCGCCCATGGTGACGAAGGTCAGCAGGGTCAGCTGGATGGTCAGCGGGCGCAGCAGCGGATGGCTCCACAGGAAGCGGAAGCCCACGACGAACATCTCCCGGAGCACCTCCCCGCCGGCCGCCGGCCGCTTCCCGGACGGCTCGGCCCGCTCGGCCTGCTCGGCCTGCCGGTGGAAGGTCACCCAGCCCAGGCTGACGGCGGAGACGAGGAAGGTGGCCCCGTCGACGGCGAGCGCCCAGTCGGGACCGACCCCGGCGGCGATGAACCCGGCCGCGGCCGGCCCGAGCAGGCTCCCGAGGGCGAAGGTGCTGAACAGCCGCCCGTTGGCGGTGGTGAGGTCCTCGGGGCGCACCAGTTGGGGCACCGCCGTCACGTACGCCACGTCGAAGAGCGTCTTCAGTACGCCGACCACCGCGGTCAGTACGTACAGCACCCAGATCCGGGGCCCCGCCAGCCAGACGAGCGGCAACGCGCCGAGCAGCACCGCACGCGTCAGATCGCAGACGATCATGAGCCGGCGGCGGTCCACTCGGTCCACCACGTACCCGGCGAACAGCCCCGTCCCGATGCCGGTGGCGCCCGCGACGACGGTGACGAGGCCCATCTGGACGAGGGACCCGGTGGCGTCGAGGACGAGCAGCGGCAGCGCGATCATCGAGATGGAGCCGCCGAGGACGGAGAGCGCCTGGCCCAGCCAGAAGACGTTGAAGTTCCTGTTTCCCCGCACACCGGGACGGTAGTGGCCGGTTCCCGGACTGTCACCTGCTTTTGTCCGGCGCCGGGAACCGCCCCGGGCGGGAGGAAGGAGCGCCCTACCCGAGCAGCGCGTAGACGGTGGACGCCGTGGCGGCCGGCTCGTCGGAGCCCTCGGGGGTCAGGGTGATGTCGGCGAAGGCCATCCGCTTGCCGAGCTTGGTGACCCGTACCCGGACGATCACGTCGGCGCCGACCACCGGGCGTTGGAAGCTGGTCGACTGCTGGACGGTGGTCATCGGCCCGTACGCGCCGCGCGCCGCGGAGATCGCGATGACGGTGGCGGTGTCGGCGGCGGCCATCATGGCCTGCCCGGAGAGGCCGCCGCCGTCCCGGGCCAGTTCGTCGGACCAGGGCAGCCGCAGTACGGCGTGCCGCTCGCCCGTCTCCTGGACGGTGAGCCCGAGGGCGAGCACCCAGGGGGCGAAGTTGTCGGTGAGGATCTTGTCTGCGTCAGCGGGGGAGAACGTCACCGGGCGATTGTGGCGGCCCCGCCGGGCCGCCACAATCCCCTTTCGGCCGTCACGGGTCAAAGCGTGGCGGCCAGCTCCGTGCCCTGGCGGATGGCCCGCTTGGCGTCGAGCTCGGCGGCCACGTCGGCGCCGCCGATCAGGTGCGCCTCGACGCCGGCCGCGCGCAGCGCCTCGTACAGGTCGCGGCGCGGCTCCTGTCCGGTGCACAGGACCACCGTGTCGGCGGGTACGAGGTGCTGCTCCTCGCCGACGGTGATGTGCAGGCCCTCGTCGTCGATGCGGTCGTACGTGGCTCCGGCGACGGAGACGACCCCGCGGTGCTTCATCTCGGCGCGGTGGATCCACCCGGTGGTGGTGCCGAGGCCGGCGCCGACCTTGGTGGTCTTGCGCTGGAGCAGGTGGACCTTGCGCGGCGGCGCGGGACGCTCGGCCTTGGCGAGCCCGCCGGGTCCGGCGTACGAGGTGTCCACGCCCCAGTGGCGGAAGTACACGTCGGGGTCCTGGGAGGCGCCCTCGCCGCTGTCGGTGAGGTACTCGGCGACGTCGAAGCCGATGCCGCCGGCGCCGACGACGGCCACGTGCTCGCCGACGGGGGCGCCGTCGCGGAGCACGTCGAGGTAGCTGACGACCTTGGGGTGGTCCACGCCCTCGATCTGCGGGGTGCGGGGGGTGACTCCGGTGGCGACGACGACCTCGTCGTAGCCCTGGAGGGTCTCGACGTCGGCGCGGGTGTTCAGCCGGACCTCGACGCCGCTCTCGGCGAGCTGGGTGCCGAAGTAGCGGATGGTCTCCTCGAACTCCTCCTTGCCGGGGACGCGTCGGGCGATGTCGAGCTGGCCGCCGATGTGGCCGGAGGCCTCGAAGAGCGTGACGGCGTGGCCGCGGCCGGCGGCCGAGACGGCGCAGGCCAGACCGGCCGGGCCGGCGCCGACGACGGCGACGCGCTTCTTCAGCTTCGTCGGGGAGAGCACGAGTTCGGTCTCGTGGCAGGCCCGCGGGTTGACCAGGCAGCTGGTGATCTTGCCGCTGAAGGTGTGGTCGAGACAGGCCTGGTTGCAGCCGATGCAGGTGTTGATGGTCTCGGAGCGGCCGGCGGCGGCCTTGGCCACGAAGTCGGCGTCGGCGAGGAAGGGCCGGGCCAGCGACACCAGGTCGGCGCGCCCGTCGGCGAGGAGTTCCTCGGCGATCTCGGGGGTGTTGATGCGGTTGCTGGTGACGAGGGGGACGGACACCGCGCCCATCAGCCGCTTGGTGACCCAGGTGTAGGCGCCGCGCGGGACGGAGGTGGCGATGGTGGGGATGCGGGCCTCGTGCCAGCCGATGCCGGTGTTGATGATGGTGGCGCCGGCCGCCTCGATCTCCTTGGCGAGCCGCACGACCTCTTCGAGGGTGGAGCCGCCGGGGATCAGGTCGAGCATGGAGAGGCGGTAGATCAGGATGAAGTCCTCGCCGACGGCCGCGCGGGTGCGGCGGACGATCTCCAGCGGGAAGCGCATGCGGTTCTCGTAGGCGCCGCCCCAGCGGTCGGTCCGCTTGTTGGTCGCGGCCGCGATGAACTCGTTGATCAGGTAGCCCTCGGAGCCCATGATCTCGACGCCGTCGTACCCGGCGAGCTTGGCGAGGCGGGCGGCGCGGACGAAGTCCTCCACCGTGCGCTCGACCTCGACGTCGGTGAGCTCGTTCGGGACGAAGGGGCTGATGGGGGCCTGGATCGCGCTCGGCGCGACCAGGTCCTTGTGGTAGGCGTAGCGCCCGAAGTGCAGGATCTGCATGGCGATCCGGCCGCCCTCGGCGTGCACGGCGTCGGTGATCACCCGGTGCTCGGCCGCCTCGTCCTCGGTGGTGAGGCGGGAGCCGCCCTCGAAGGGCCGGCCCGCGTCGTTGGGCGCGATGCCACCGGTGACGATGAGCCCGGCGCCGCCTCGGGCGCGCTCGGCGTAGAAGGCAGCGAGGCGCTCGAAGCCGCCCTCGTGCTCTTCGAGGCCGGTGTGCATGGACCCCATGATCACGCGGTTCGGCAGGGTGGTGAAGCCGAGGTCCAGGGGGCTCAGCAGGTGCGGGTACCGGCTCTGGGAACTCATGAGGGGGCGCCTCCTCGCGCGGGGGTGATGAACCTGTTCTAGCGAGGGGCGCCCCGTTTTGCAACTAAGTGCAAAACCGGTGGGGCCGGCCTCCCCCGGATTCCCCGGGAAGCCGGGGCCCCGCTGTGGCGGAGTTCACGCCTCCCGCATCGCTGCCCATCCGACGGCGGCCCGCGGTGGTGTGACGGCGGCGCGTACTGTCGGCCGGATGACGGAGCACCACACCCTCACCGTGAACGGCGTCCGGCTGGCGTACCAGGTGGCCGGCCCGGCCGGCGGCGACCCGCTGCTCCTGCTGGCGGCGCTGGGCGAGACCGCGGACGACTGGGCCCTCGTGCGCGACGCGCTCGCGCGGGACCGCCGGGTGTACGCCCTGGACCTGCGCGGCCACGGCCGCAGCGAGTGGAGCGGCCCGTACGCTCTGGAGCCGATGCGCGACGACGTGCTCGGCTTCCTGGACGCCGTCGGCCTGGACCGGGTGGACCTGGTCGGCCACTCGATGGGCGGTGTGGTCGCGTACCTGGTCGCCCAGCACAGCCCGTGGCGGGTGGTCCGGCTGGTGCTGGAGGACGCACCGGCGCCGCTCCCCCGCGAGCCGGTGGCCCCGGTGCGGCCCGAGGGCGAACTCGACTTCGACTGGGCGGTGGTGCTCGCGGTACGGCCGCAGCTCGACCGCCCCGACCCGTCCTGGACGGAGGGCCTGTCCCGGATCACGGCCCCGACCCTGGTGGTGGCGGGCGGCCCCGACAGTCACGTCCCGCACGAGGGCATCGCCGAGCTCGCCCGCCGGATCCCGGACGCCCGGCTCACCACGATCCCGGTCGGCCACCTGGTGCACGCCGCCGCACCCGAGGAGTTCACCGCGGCGGTCACCGCCTTCCTGGCCGACGTACCGGACGACGAGATCGCCCGGCGTTGGCTCGCCGAGGACGGAATCACCCAGACCGGGCCCGATGCCTGGTTCGACGCGGAGCCGCCCGCCCGGAACCTGACCGGGGAGGACCTGTGCAACGATCTCGGTTCGATGGCCTTCACCGACGAACAGCTCGACGTGGCGGGCAGGTTGCGGGTGGCGCTCGGGCTGACGGACCTGCTCGGCGGTCACTTCCTGGTGACCGGGCAGATCCACTCGGCCCATCTGGGGCCCGAGGGACCGCTGCCCGGGGAGCTGCTCTGGGGCGGCTACCGGCGCAGGCTCGAAGCCGTCCGGGAGTACCCCGCGATCACCGACTCCCTCTGGTACGACTGGTTCGAGGTCTGGCCCACCTCCGAGGAGGCCTTCGCCGAGGTCCTCGGCAACGACCGCGACCGGCTGCTGCCCGGCGCCCCCGAGCCGCTGCTGCGCCGGGCCCGCCGGGTCCTGGAGTGTTCCGGCCCGGTGCCGTGGACGGCCAAGGCGGCCACCTACGAGGCTGCGGCCCGGGTGCCCGAGCTGCACCCGGCCGTCTTCCGTGCCCTGCGGGCGAGCTACCACGACCTCTACGGGAACCTCGAACCGGAGCCCGCACTGGGCCTGTTGGACCGGCTGAGGCTGCCCGCCGACACCGAGCACCTGGCCCCGCTGCGCCGGGTGCTCGCCGCGGGGCACCGCAACCACTACCGCAGCCCCGAGGCCTGGAGCGCGGCGACCGCGTCCGGTGCCTGACCGGTGGATCAGGCGCGGCGCAGGCGGACCGTGACGATCTGGAACGGGCGCAGGGTGAGGGCGACCGTGCCGTCCGGAGCCGCGTCCCCCACGGCCGTGCCGTCCAGGGGCCGTTCCAGCAGGTCGCTCTCGACCGCCGCCGTGATCGGGAAGTCCGCCGTCAGGGTGGCCCGGGCCCGGCCGCCCAGGGATTCGTAGAGGCGGACGATGACGTCGCCGCCGCGGTCCTCGGCCAGTTTGACCGACTCGACGACGACCGCGTCGTCGTCGACGGAGAGCAGCGGGGGCACGACGCCCGACCCGCGGACCACCCGTTCGGGCAGGTTCAGCGCGTGGCCCTCGCGGACCGCGTCGCCGATGCCGGCGGCGGGTGCGAGGGAGAACCGCAGCGTGTGCCGGCCCTGGTCGGTCTCCGGGTCCGGGTAGCGCGGGGCGCGCAGGAGGGAGAGGCGGATCGTGGTGGTCTGGCCTCCGTCGGCCCGTACGTCGCGGGTGACGTCGTGGCCGTAGGTGGAGTCGTTGAGCAGGGCCACGCCCCAGCCGGGCTCCTCCGCGTGGATCCAGCGGTGGGCGCAGATCTCGAACTTGGCGGCCTCCCAGGAGGTGTTGGTGTGCGTGGCCCGGTGGACGTGGCCGAACTGGGTCTCGGAGGAAGTGCGTTCGGCCTTCACGTCCAGGGGGAAGGCGGCCTTCAGGAACTTCTCCGTCTCGTGCCAGTCCACGTCCGTGACGACGTCCACCGTCCGCGCGCCCGCCTGGAGGGTGACCGTCTGCACCACCGAGGAGGAGCCGAAGGAGCGGGTCGCGGTGACGGTCGCGGAGGCGGGGCCCGCGTCGTCGAGCTCCAGGGAGTCCACGCCCACGAGGTCGGTGACCTTGTTGCGGTAGAACTCGTCGATGTCCCACGCGTCCCACATGTTCGGGAAGTCGGGGTGGATCTGGAGCAGGTTGGCGGCGGCGCCGGGGGCGATCGACTCCCGGTCCGACGCGAGGTCGTACGCCGAGACGATCAGGCCCCGGCCGTCGATCTCCACGGTCAGCCGCCCGTTCCCGAGGACGTACCCGCCGCCGGGCCGTTCGCCCACGGTGACCGGTGGCCACCCGTCCCCGGTCGGGCGGCCCGCGCCGCCGGCCGGGATGCCGCGCCGGGTGTGCGGGGCGCAGTTGAAGACCAGTTCCTCCGTGCCCCGCCCGGCCAGCGCCTGCTGGGAAGCGAGGGTGATGGCCCGGAGTTCCTCCCGTACCCGCTCGTACGTCTCACGCGCCTCTCGGTGCACCCAGGCGATGGAGGAGCCCGGCAGGATGTCGTGGAACTGGTGCAGCAGGACCGTCTTCCAGATCCGCTCCAGGTCCTCGTACGGGTAGGCGAAGCCCGGGACGCGTGTCGCGGCCGTCGCCGACCACAACTCGGCCTCGCGCAGGAGGGATTCGCTGCGCCGGTTGCCCTGTTTGGTCGTGGCCTGGGAGGTGTAGGTGCCGCGGTGGAGCTCCAGGTAGAGCTCGCCGGCCCAGACGGGCGCGTCCTCGTACTCGGCGCGGGCCTTCTCGAAGAAGGAGTCGGGCCGCTCGATCTCCACCCTCGGTGAGCCTTCGAGGTTCCGCTGCCGCTCGGCTCGGGCGAGGTGCTCACGGGTGGGTCCGCCACCGCCGTCGCCCCACCCGAAGGGCGCCAGCGAGCGTGAACCACGGCCCTTCTCGCGGTAGTTGCGCGCGGCGTGCGCCATCTGCGCGGGGCCGAGGTCGCAGTTGTAGGTGTCCACGGGCGGGAAGTGCGTGAAGACGCGGGTGCCGTCGATGCCCTCCCACCAGAAGGTGTGGTGGGGGAACCGGTTCACCTGCGACCAGGAGATCTTCTGCGTCAGGAACCACTTCGACCCGGAGAGCCCGACGATCTGCGGGAGCGCGGCGGAGTAGCCGAAGGAGTCGGGCAGCCAGACGGTGCGCGTCTCGATGCCGAACTCCTCCAGGAAGAACCTCTTGCCGTAGAGGAACTGACGGACCATGGCCTCACCGCCGACCATGTTGGTGTCGGACTCCACCCACATGCCGCCGACGGGCACGAAGCGGCCCTCCGCGATCTTCTTCTTGACCCGTTCGAAGAGCCCCGGCCGGTGGGACTTGAGCCAGTCGAGTTGCTGCGCCTGCGACATGGCGAAGACGAACCCGGGGTGTTCGTCCATCAGAGCGACCACGTTGGAGGCGGTCCGGGCGACCTTGCGGACCGTCTCGCGCAGCGGCCACAGCCACGCCGAGTCGATGTGGGCGTGGCCGACCGCGGCGATCCGGTGCGCGGAGGCTTCGGCGGGGGCGGCCAGCACTCCGGCGAGACGTTCGCGCGCGGCGGCCGCCGTGCCGGGCACGTCCGCGAGGTCCACCTCGTCGAGCGCGGCGCCGATGGCCCGCAGGATCCCGTACCGCCGGGCGTCCTTGGTGTCGAGCTGCGTCATCAGGTCGTAGAGCACTTCGAGGTCCTGGACCAGTTCCCAGACGTCGGTCTCGAAGACGGTGAGGTCCATCCGCGCGAGCCGGTAGAGGGGCCGGTCGTCGCAGGTCAGCCGGTCGCCCTCGAAGGTGGCCGACTGGTCGACCAGGACCGGGTTGGAGGCGGCCTCCACGTACCACTCGACCCGTTCGCCGCCCACCGCCCGGTCGGCCACGCGCACCCAGTCGCCGTACGGGTTCAGCGCCTTGACCTCGCTGCCGTCGGCCCGGTGGACGAGGCCCTCGCACTGGAAGCCGGGCATCATCCGGTCGAAGCCGAGGTCGAGGACGGCCTCCACCGTGCGGCCGGCCCACTCGGCGGGGACGGTACCGGTGACCTTGAACCAGGTGGTGCCCCAGGCCGGTCCCCACGGGTCACCGGGGGCGCAGGGCCCGTAGACCGCCGCCAGGCCCTCGGCCACGGGGACGGGTTCGCCGGGGGCGTCCCACCGCTCGACGGTCAGCGGGACGCGGTGGGAGCGGACGGCGGGTTCGATGCGCTCGCCCAGGACCCTGCGGAGACGGTGTTCGGTGATGCCGCGGTCATCGTGCATGGGAAGTCGGTTCCCGCCCGGGTCCGATCCGATACCTCGAACACGTTCGCGGCACCGGCGGGCGGGCCTCGCCGGGATCCCTGTTGTGCGAGTGGCGTTCGAACGTCTAGGTTGCCCCGGTAACGGCGTGTAGCTCAGCAGCCAGAGCACCGACTTGCTCAGTCGGAGGGCGCAGGGGCGGAACCTGCCACGCCGACCATGGACACCGTCGATCCCCTCGTGGACCTACCCCCCGCCGAGGTCTTCGCCCACTGCCTCACGGACGAAGGCCTCGCCCGGCTGCGCTCGTTGCTGGACAGCGGACGGTACGAGATGCGCGCGCCCGAGGAGGCCGCGCTGCTCGTCGTGGCCTGGCTCCTGCGTGCCGGGGAGGCCGACGCGGCGGCCGGACTCGTCGAGGAGTTGCGGCCCCACGCGCACGAGGTGCGGTTCGCCCCGCGGCCCGCTCGCCTCCCCTCCCCCGGACCGGAACTCGTGCACCGCCGTACCGTCGGCGAGGCCGCCGCCCTGCTGGCGCGCCGGGGGCCCGACGCCGCCGTCGAGGCTCAGCGCGAGGCTCTGACGGTGTGGCGGCCGTACGAGGACGAACTGCTCGCCCACTGGCGGCGCGCGGACGCCCACGGCCCGGAGTGGACCGCCGACGGTGTCGTACTGCTGGAGCGGTACCGGTCCCTCGCCGCCGCGCACACCCACTGCACCAGGCACCTGGACCCCAAGTCGAACGCCGCGGTCCTGCGCGAAGCCCTGGAAGGGGCCGTTGCCGGGCGCGCGCCCTCGCCCCGGGCGGCGGGCCTGCTGCGGCACGCCCTCGACTCGATGTCCGCCAAGCGGGAGAAGGAACGGCAGCCGTACCGGGAGCGGCCCGCGCACCACGAGTTGGCCGCACTGGTGCTGCGCCGGCTCTCCGTCCACCCGGTGGACCGGGGACTGCCGCAGGAAGCGGTCGAGGCGCTCGTCGGCCCCGTGACCACCGAGGAGTCCCGGGACGGCGGCCTTCCGGCCGGGACCGCCGTCCCGTCCTCGGTACGCGAGATCGCCGCGAGCGTCCTCGACGCGCCCGTGGAGGTCCTGCTGGAACGCGGCGCCATCCCCTCCGCCGAGGTGCTGGCCGAGCTGGCGTCCCAGGTGATCGCGACGTACGAAGCCCAGGGCTACGCCGACGCCTCGCTGCGCACGCTGATCGCGGCCGCCCACCGGTCCTCCCGGCCCCGGTACACGGGCTACTGGATCCCCGAGTACCACGTGGTGGTGTCCGAACTGCCCTGGATCCGCGCGGTCGACCCGTGGCACCGGCACGAGCGGGCCGCGCGGGCCCGCGCGACCCTGACCCGGCTGGCCGAGACCTCGCTGGCGGCCTTCCCCGGAACCGGACTGCCGGTCCTCCTCCTGTGCGCGCTGTCCCGGATCGCGGGCCGGGCGGAGCTGCCCACGGAACTCCTCCTGGAGCCCTTCGCGGACGACTTCAGCGGGGCGGCCTCCCGCCTCGTGCTCGACGCGGCGCGGCACGCCGCAGAACTGCTGCGCGGCACCGTGTACGAGCGCTATTACGGCATCGACTTCGCCGCGGTCCGGGACATGGCCGAGGCGGACGACCGGGAGGGCTTCACCCGCCTGTGCGCCGACCGCGCCGGGCGTCCCGTGCTCGTGCCCCAACCGGCCCACTGGCGGGCGCGCCCGGCCCTGACCCGGGACCCGGCCGTCATCGAACAGGCCCGCATCCTCACCACGTTCAACCTCGCCACGCTGGTCCGCGAAGCGGGCGTCAGCCCGGAGCCCGGCTGGGCGGCGCTGGCCAAGGCGGCCTTCACCGAGGCGCGCGCCCCCGCCGCCACCGCCAAGCGGGCCGCCCGCGCCTGGCGGCACCTGCTGTTCCACCTCTCGCTGTGCGACCGTGCCGAGCAGACCCTCGTACTGGCCTGGATCGACGCGGAGGCCTCCCGGCTCCCCGCCCGCACGGCGGCCCTGCTCGCCCTGCCCTTGGCCCAGCTCCGGCTCGTGGCCTAGGAGACGCCGGACACCAGGTCCCCTGGGTCCGTGTTGGCTCCGCAGAGGATGACGGCGACCTGCTTGCCGGGCGGCTCGGCTTCGGCGCGCAGGGCCGCCAGCGCGGTGGCCGCGCCCGGCTCGACCACGATCCGGTGCTCCTCCCACAGGGCGCGCCGAGCCGCGGTGATGGCGGTGTCGGGGACGAGGACCGACCGTACGTCGCCCCCTTGCGCGGCCTCCAGCGCGGCGGCGGAGACCCGGGTCGCGCCGAGGGAGTCCGCCGCGACCGAGTCCACGGCCACGTCGACGGGGCGGCCCGCCTCCAGTGCCGCGTTCAGGGCCCGGCAGTTCTCCGGCTCGGCCGCGAGCACCCGTACGCCGTGCTCGCGGGCGGCGGTGGCCACCCCGGCGAAGAGCCCGCCGCCGCCGACCGCGACGACCACGGTGTCCAGCCCGGGCACGGCGGCCCGGATCTCGTCGAGCAGGGTGCCCGCGCCGGCCGCGATCAGCGGGTGGTCGTAGGCGTGGCTGCTCAGCGCCCCGCTGTCGGCGGCGAACTCCTCACAGGCGGCGAGGGCTTGGGCGTACCGGTCGCCGACGAGCCGCACGTCGGCGCCGTATCCGCGCAACCGGTCCACCTTCACGCGCGGGGCGTTGCCCGGCAGGAACACGGTCGCCCGCACGCCCTGGGCGCGGGCCGCCCAGGCGCAGGCGAGGCCCGCGTTGCCGCCGGAGGCGATGGTGACGCCCGCGGCCGGGAGGGTGCCGGCCGCGGCGTGCGCGGCGAGGAAGTTGCGGGCGCCGCGGGCCTTGAAGGAGCCGGTGTGCTGGAGGTATTCCAGCGCGTACCGCACGCCGTCGGCGGCGGGGGCCACGGCGACGGGCCGGATCGCGTCGGCGATGCGGTCCGCGGCGGCGCGCACGGCGGCGTAGTCGAGCTGCTGCGTCGGTTCCATGGTCGGTCTCCCCATCAGACGTTGGGCTGCCCGGGCCGGGCGGGCCGGGCGGCTTCGATCAGCTGGCGCAGGGCGCCGTAGTACACCTCGTGGTCGGTGAGCGGGGGCAGTACGTCGGCCACCGAGCCCGTGAGCACCGGGAACTCGGCCGGGTCGAGCACGGCCAGGGCGGCGCGCGAGGCGGCGGTGGCGGCCGCCGGGTCGCGGTGGTCCACGAAGGCGGCGCTGCCGAGGGTGAGCAGGTACATGCGGCGGTAGACGGTCATCGCCTCGGCGGGGGTCATCCCGGCGGCCACGCTGTCGGCGAGGGCCGGTTCCACGAGCCGGGCGAGCAGCCGACGGCCGAGCCAGGGACGGCCGCCGCGCAGCACGAGGAGCCCGGGGTGGGCGACCAGCAGCCGGTAGAGGGCGCCGAAGCGCTGCTCGGCGGCCTCGGCCCAGTCGGTGCCGGCGGGGACCTCGGGGATCTGCCCGGCCAGGTGCTCGGTACAGAGGTCGAGGAGCCCGGCGAGGTCGGTGCAGCGGCGCTGGACGGTGGCGTGGGAGACGTCGAGCCGCTCGGCGAGGACGCGGAAGCTGAGGTGTCCGGGCCCTTGTTCGTCGATGATCCGCAGGGCGGCGACGGCGATCGCCTCGGGTGTGGCGCGGTCCAGGGCGGCTGATCTCCTCGGCATGAGATACAGCGTATCGTACGCCGTATCACCCGCCGCGCCCCGGTCCGCTCCGGGGGCGGGACACCCGCTCGCGCGACCACGTTCGTGTGACGGCGACTACGGCCATATTGCTGGTGATCGGGTCATAATCCGCGACTTGCGTTGACAGCGGGTAGTCGCCTCGCTGCACTGGGCGCACGACTGCCCCCACGTCAAGGAGACTCCGTGCCGCCTCGCCTGCGTGCGACGCTCCCCTGTCTGACCGCGGCCGCCCTGTTCGCCCTCGCGCTCCCGGCCGCCCCCTCGTCGGCCGCCGCGGCCGAGCCGAAGGCGACCTCGGACACTCCCCTCGCGCTCACCCCTCCTATGGGCTGGAACAACTGGGCGCACTACATGTGCGACATCGACGAGGCCAAGGTGGTCGCGAACGCCGACGCGCTGGTGACCTCCGGGCTCGCCGCCAAGGGCTACGACACGGTGACCGTCGACGACTGCTGGATGACCAAGAGCCGTGACGCGAACGGCGCCCTCGTCGTCGACACGCAGAAGTTCCCGCACGGCATGGCCTGGCTCGGCGAACACCTGCACGCCAAGGGCCTGAAGTTCGGCATCTACCAGGACGCCGGCTCGCTGACCTGCGAGAAGTACCCGGGCAGCGGTTCCCCCCAGGGCGGCGGCGCGGACCACTACCTCCAGGACGCACGGCAGTTCGCCTCCTGGAACGTGGACTACGTCAAGATGGACGGCTGCAACCTCTGGGTCCCGGAGGGGAAGACGAAGGAGCAGGCCTACCGGGACGCCTACACGGCGGTCGCGAAGGCCCTGCGCGCCGGCGGCCGGGACATGGTCCTCTCCGCCTCCGCGCCCGCCTACTTCCAGCAGGGCGAATGGGGTGGGGCGGACTGGCACAAGGTGCTCGGCTGGGTCGGCGAGACCGGCCAACTGTGGCGTGAGGGACGGGACATCAAGGTCCACGACCCGGCCGCGCCGGCCACTTCCCGGTGGAGTTCGGTGATGGGCAACTACGGCTACAACCGCTGGCTGGGACGGTACGCGGGCCCCGGCAACTGGAACGACCCCGATTTCCTGATCGCGGGCGCCCCCGGGCTCACCGCGGCCGAGAGCCGCAGCCAGGTCGCGCTGTGGGCCATGATGGCGGCCCCGTTCATCCTGTCCTCCGACGCCTCCCGACTGACCCCCGAGGGGCTCGCCGCCCTCGGCAACACCCGGATGATCGCGCTGGACCAGGACCCGATGGGCCGTCAGGGTGCCGTGGTCTCCTCCAACTCCACCTTCGAGATCCTGGTCCGCCCCCTCGCCAACGGCGACCGGGCGGTGGCCGTCCTCAACCGCTCGACGGCCACCCGGAACATCAGCGTGCCGCTCGACGAGATCGGACTGCCCTCGTGCACGGCCGACGCGCGGGACCTGTGGAGCGGCGAACGCCGCGACATCACCGACACGTTGACCGGGAGACTGGCCGGGCACGACACCGCCGTGTGGCGGCTCACCCCGCACGACCGGTGCGCCGAGGCCGTGCCCACCGGGCAGATCGTCGGTGACGGCGCCAAGTGCGCCGACGGGGCGAACACCACGGGCGTCGGCGCGGTCGTCCTGGGCACCTGCACCGGCGCCCCCGACCAGCGGTGGTCCCTCGGCACCGACGGGGAAGTGCGGCTGGCCGGCGAATGCCTCTCCGCGGGCGCGGCCGGCCTGGTGGAACTGGTCGACTGCGCTCCCCCGCAGGCACAGCAGCCGACCGGCCAGAGCTGGACGCACCGCCGCGACGGAACCCTCGTGGACGAGGCGAGCGGGACGTGCCTGACGGCTCCGGCCCCGGTGACCACGTCGGACACCCCGGCCGGACGGCTGCACCTGGCCCCCTGCGGCGACCACCGGGTCGACCAGGCCTGGTCCCTTCCGGTCTGACCACCCAGCGAACGGATGAGCAACCCGATGTCACGAAGCGGGCGCCGCCACGTCGCCCTCGCCGCCCTGCCGGCCGCGCTGCTGGCCCTGACCTGCGCGGCCCCCGCGCCCGGGGCCACCGCTCCGGGCGCGGGCGCGCCCGCGCGTCCCGACGTGCTCGGCGACGTACGACACGACGCACGGGCGGACGTACGGGCGGACCCGCACCCCGGGGGGCCGGGGGCGCGGGCCGTCGACCCCGTCGCGGCCGCGCGGGCCTCCCTGGAGCGACTGCTGCCGCGGCACGCGGCGCAGTTCACGCTCGTCGCCGACGCGAGCGCGGCCACCGACACCTTCACCGTCTCCGGCGGCGCGGGCGCCGTCACGGTGCGCGGGCGCACCGGCGCCACCCTGCTCACCGGCGTCGGCTGGTACCTCCAGCACGTCGCGGGAGCCGACATCGGCTGGCCCGGCGACAGCATCGGGATGCTGCCCGACGTGTTGCCGGCCGTGCCCGCGCCGGTCACGCGCAGCGCCCTCGTACCGCACCGGTACGCGCTCAACGACACCGACGACGGGTACTCCGGCCCGTACCGCACCTTCGAGGAGCACCGGCGGCAGATCGACCTGCTCGCCCTGCACGGGGTCAACGAGGTGTTCGTCCAGGTCGGCGCGGAGTACGCCTACCACCGGGCGCTCCAGGGCTTCGGCTACTCCGACGAGGAACTGCGCCGGTGGATCCCGGCCCCGGGCCACCAGAGCTGGTGGCTGCTGCAGAACCTCAGCGGATTCGGCGGGCCGGTCTCCGACCACCTGCTGCGCGAGCGCGCCGAGCTGGGCGGCCGGCTCGCCGAGCAGCTGCGGTCGCTGGGGATGACCCCGGTGCTGCCCGGCTACTTCGGCACCGTGCCCCCGGAGTTCGCCGCCCGCAACGCGGGCGCGGTCACGGTGACGCAGGGCGACTGGGCGGGCTTCGACCGCCCCGACTGGCTCGACCCCTCCTCGCCCGTCTTCGGGAAGCTGGCGGCCGCGTACTACTCGGCGCAGCGCGCGGTGTTCGGCGACAGCACGATGTACCGGATGAGCCCCCTGCACGAGGGCGGCCGCACCGGGGACGTGGACGTGAAGGCGGCGGCCGGCGCCATCCAGCGGGCCCTGCACGCCGCCCATCCGGGGGCCGTGTGGGCGGTGCTGGGCTGGCAGGACGATCCGACGGCCGAGCTGCTCGCCGGGGTGGACACCTCGAAGCTGCTGATCCTGGACGGGCTGTCCGACCGGTACAACCGTCTGGACCGCGAGACCCGTTGGGGCGGTGTCCCGTACGCGATGGGCTCCATCTACAACTTCGGCGGGCACACCACGATCGGCGCCAACACCTCGGTGTGGATCGACCGGTTCGACGCCTGGCGGGCGAAGGGCGACAGCGCGCTCGCGGGGATCGCCTACCTGCCGGAGGGCACCGGCACCAATCCGGCGGCCTTCGACCTCTTCACCGACCTGGCCTGGGAGCCGGGGCCGATCGACCAGCGCCGCTGGTTCGCGCAGTACGCGGCCCGCCGCTACGGCCGGCCGGACGCGGAGGCGGCCGCGGCCTGGGAGGAGCTGCGCAAGGGCCCGTACAGCACCTCGTCCGGCCTGTGGTCGGAGTCCCAGGACAGCCTGTTCACCGCGCGGCCCTCGCTGAGTGCGGCGGGGGCGGCGCACTGGAGCCCCAAGTCGATGCGCTATCCGGCCGATTCGGTCCGCAGGGCCCTGGACCACCTGCTCAAGGTGGCTCCGGCGCTACGCGGTTCCAGCGCCTACCGGTTCGACCTGGTGGACACGGCCCGGCAGGCCCTCGCCAATCACTCGCGGGTGCTGCTGCCGAAGATCAAGGCGGCGTACGAGGCCAAGGACCTGGCCCGGTTCCGTGAACTGACCGCCCAATGGGCGGATGCCGAGCGGAAGCTGGACGCGGTCATCGGATCCGATCCGCACTTCCTGCTCGGGGACTGGCTCGGGAAGGCCCGTTCCTGGGGCGCCGACGAGGCCGAGCGCGACCGGTACGAGTACGACGCACGCTCGATCCTCAGCGTATGGGGCCTGCGCGGCACGAGCGAGGGCGGCTTCCTGCACGACTACGCGAACCGCGAATGGAGCGGCCTGGTCTCGGAGTTGTACGCCGGACGGTGGAAGCTCTACTTCGACTCGCTGGAGGAGGCGCTGGTGCGGCAGGCCGCTCCCCGGGAGATCGACTGGCACGCGTACGAGGAGGAGTGGGCCCGGCGCACCACCCGCCACCCGGACCGACCGAGCGGGGACCCGTACCGGCTGGCGGCCGGGATCGCCGCGGCGCTGCCCGCGGCGGCGCCCGCGCCGGTATCGAACTGACCACTCTCCCGGGGGAATCCCACCACCCGTCCGGAGTACAGGACGGTCGGCTCTCCGCCGCCCGCGACGGCCGCGGAAATCATCGGGGGCATGACCGAGACCGCACAGCAGCCCGCTCCGGCGCCGGAGCCGTCGGCACCCGACCGCTCGGGCCACTGCCCCTGGCCCTACGGGGTGGTGGAGCTGCGCAAGCGCCGGGAAGCCCCGGAAGCCCTTCGGAAGGCGACGACACCGGATGGACCCAGTGAACGAGACGAACCGTTCGACGACGGGCCCTAGACCGGGCCGGCGGGCTCTGGTCGGGGCCGTAACCGGTGTGGTGGCGGCGATCGCGGGGTTGGCCGTCGCCGAGCTGGCCGCCGCGGCGGTCCGGCCCGAGGCCGCCCCCGTCACCGCCGTCGGCGGTGCCCTGGTCGACCTCACGCCGGTGGGCGTGCGGGAGTGGGCGATCCGGCTGTTCGGCACCTCGGACAAGGCCGCGCTCGGGATCGGCATCGTCCTCGTCCTTGCCGCGGTGGCGGCCGGCACGGGCATGCTCGCCCTGCGGAGCCTGCCCGCCGGCATCGCGGTCACGGGCGGGATCGGGGTGCTGGGCGCGGTGGCCGCCCTCAGCCGGCCGGAGGCCTCCTGGAAGGACTCGCTGCCCTCGCTGTTGGGCGCACTGGCCTCGGCCGCCGTGCTGTACCTGCTGGTCACGGCGGCGACCCGGCCCCGGCCGGCCGACGGTTCTCCGGCCGGGACGTGGCCGATGGACCGGCGCGGCTTCGGCCGGCTGGCCGGGGCGGTCGTGCTGCTCTCGGCCGGGATCGGGTACGCGGGCCGGCGGCTCGGCGCGTACGGCTCGTCGGGGGCGACGGCCTCCCGGGCCGACTTCGTCCTCCCCCCGCCCACGGTGCCCGCGCCGCCGGTCCCGGCCGGGGCGCAGCTGCCCGTCCCCGGGATCTCCCCCTTCATCACGCCCAACGGGGGCTTCTACCGCGTGGACACCGCGCTGGTCGTACCGCGCGTGGACGCCGACGACTGGCGGCTGACCATCCACGGCGACGGGGTGACCCGACCCCTCACCCTCGGTCTGCACGAGCTGCTGGCCCGCCCGCTCGTCGAGCACGACATCACCCTGTGCTGCGTGTCCAACGAGGTCGGCGGACCGTACGTGGGCAACGCCCGCTGGCTCGGCGTGCGCCTGGGCGACCTGCTCCGCGAGGCGGGCGTACGGCCGCCGTCCCGGGGCGGCCCGGCGGACCAGCTGGTGGCGCGCTCGGTGGACGGGATGACCATCGGCACGCCCGTGGAGGCGGTGATGGACGGCCGGGCGGCGCTGCTGGCCGTGGGGATGAACGGCCGGCCGCTGCCGTTCGCGCACGGGTTCCCGGTCCGGATGGTCGTACCGGGGCTGTACGGATACGTCTCCGCCTGCAAGTGGCTCACCGAGCTGCGGCTGACCACCTTCGCCGCGTACGACGCGTACTGGGTGCGCCGGTCGTGGGCACAGCAGGCCACGGTCAAGACGCAGTCGCGGATCGACACCCCGCGGCCGGGCTCCCGGGTGGATCCGGGCCGGGTGGCGGTGGCCGGGGTCGCGTGGGCGCAGCACCGCGGGATCGACCGGGTCGAGGTACGGGTGGACGGCGGCGCCTGGCAGGAGGCACGGCTCGGGGCGGCGGACGGGGTGGACACCTGGCGGCAGTGGGTGTGGCCGTGGGAGGCGAAGCCGGGTCGGCACACCCTGGAGGTCCGGGCGACGGACGGCACGGGCGCCGTCCAGACGGGGGTACGGACGGGGACCGTGCCCGACGGGGCGACCGGGTGGCACTCGGTGGAGGTGGACGTCGGCGGCCTCGGCGCCCTCGGCGGCGATGGCGGACGGGGGAAGCAGGGGCCGTGGAGCTGACCGCGACCTCGTTCCTCGTCGCGCTGATCGTCCTGACGGTGCTGGCCGTGCTGGCCGCGCTGCTGTTGTGGAACCGGATCCCCGGACCGGGTTGGGTGCGGTGGCCGGCGCGGCTGGTGATGATCGGGCTGTGCCAGCTCACCGCGATCTGCGTGGTGGCCACCTGGATCAACGACAGCTATGGGCTCTACTCCTCCTGGGACGATCTGCTGGGCACCGGCGCGGCGCAGGGTTCCGGCTCGATGACCGGACCGCCGGTGGGACGGGCCACGTTCACACCGGGCGGCGACGGTACGCGGACCACGTACTTCCGGGGCTCGCACTCGAAGCTCGCCGGGCAGGTGACGGTGTGGACTCCGCCTCAGTACGACGCGCCGGGCGCGGACCGCACCCGGTTCCCCGTACTGATGCTGCTGCACGGATACCCGGGCACGCCCCGCACCTGGATCGACCTCGGGAAGATGCCGGGCGCGCTGAACGACTTGGTGGACCTGGGCGCGGCGCACCCGTTCATCCTCGTGATCCCGGAGATCTACCCGGGCGGGGTGAACACGGACTGCAGCAACACCCCGGACCGCAAGGTCGCCGACTGGCTGGCCAAGGACGTGCCGGATCTGGTCGCGCGGAATTTCCGTACCCTGCCCGCACCGGGCGGCTGGGGCTTGATGGGGGTCTCCACCGGGGGGTTCTGCGCGACCAAGCTGCCGCTCCAGTACCCGAAGGCGTTCCGGGCGGGAGCGGCCCTGGACCCGGATCCGCTGACGGGGGATCCGGAGGTGCTGTCCGATCCGGTGCTGCGGGAGCGCAACAGTCCGATGTGGCTGGTCGAGCACGCGAAGAAGTCGGACGTCGGCCTGTTCCTGGCGACGTCGGCGCAGGACAAGGACAGCCCGCCGCGGCAACTGGACGAGTTCGTCAGGGCCGCGGCGGGCAGCGGGGTCCGGGTGAAGACGCTGGTCCGGCCGGCGGGCGGGCACAACTTCCAGACCTGGAGCGGGATGTACCCGGACGCGCTGGGCTGGCTGAGCACTCAGCTGACCCCGCCGGCCCAGGGGCGTACGGCTACCCGATGAGGTCCTCGACGGTGGGGACGACGAGACCGAAGACGTCCCCGATGGTGACCAGGGCCGCGGTCTGGAGGGCGGCGGCCGGCAGGGCCGTGCCGTCGGAGGCGGCCAGGGACCGGGTGGCGGTGGCCTCGGCGACGACGGTGGGCCGGAAGCCGCGGTTGAAGGCCCCCTGGGCGGTGAAGGCGACGCACATGTGGGTCATGAACCCGGCCAGCACCAGATCCTGACCGGCCCCCAGCTCGCGCAGGGTCTTCTCCAGGTCCGTGCCGTGGAAGGCGTCGGGGACCCCCTTGACGACGACCGGTTCGCCTTCGAGGGGGGCGACTTCGGGGCTGATGGCGCCGAGCTCGGAGTCGATGTCGTAGCCCGCGTCGGCCACGTGGACGACCGGGATGCCCGCGGCCCGGGCGGCGGCCAGCAGCCGGGCGCCGGCCGCGAGGGCCTCTTCGGCGCCTTCCAGGGCCATGACGCCGGTGCGGTACGTGTTCTGGAAGTCGATCAGGACGAGGGTGGTGTCGGCGAGGCGGGGCAGTGCGTTGTCGAGGCCGATCACATCGCGCAGGGTGGTGGAAACGGGCATGGCGAAGCACTCCTTGACGGGGTTGTGGGAGAAAAAGGGAGAACGGACGGCCGAAGGGTTCAGCCGGTGGTGCGGAAGCGGCGGCGGTAGGCCGCCGGGGTGATGCCGATCTGTTTGCGCAGCGCCCGGTGGAGGGTTTCCACCGAGCCGAGTCCACAGGCCGCGGCCACCTCGTCCAACGGCTGGTCGGTGTGTTCCAGCAGCCGGCGGGCCGCCTCCACGCGGGCGGCCTCGACGTAGCCGGCGGGGGTGGTGCCGGTCTCCTGGCGGAACACGCGGGCGAAGTGCCGCTCGCTCAGGCACATCCGCGCCGCGAGGGCCGCCGCGGACAGGTCGCCGTCCAGGTGGTCGGCGATGAACATCCGCAGCTCGTCGATGTCCCGGCGGGAGGCGGCGGGCCGGCTCAGCGGCACCGAGAACTGGCTCTGGCCGCCCTGCCGCTTGAGGTACATCACCAGCTGCCGGGCCACGCTCAGCGCCACCTCCTCCCCCAGGTCCTCGGTGACCAGCGCCAGCGCGAGGTCCATGCAGGCGCTGATCCCGGCCCCGGTCCAGATGTTGCCGGACCGGACGAAGATCGGATCCGGGTCCACCGTCACCGCCGGGTGGTCGGCCGCCAGCTGGGCGGCGGTCGACCAGTGGGTGGTGGCCGTCCTGCCGTCGAGCAGACCGGCCGCGGCCAGCAGGTGCGCGCCCACGCACACCGACGCCACGCGGCGGGCCGCCGGCGCGGCCGTCTTCAGCCACGCCACCACGTCCGCGTCGATCCGGGCGATCGGGCCGTCGGGGCCCGGGTCCACCGCGCCGGGCACGAGGAGCGTGTCCAGTACGCCGTCGACCTCGGCGAACGACAGGTCCGCGACCAGGCGCACGCCCGCCGACGTGGCCACGACCCCGGGCGTCGGGGCGGCGAGCTGCACCCGGTATCCCGCCCGGCCGCCGGTTTCCTCGTTGGCCAGCGCGAACACCTCGGCCGGGCCGGTGACGTCGAGGAGGTCGACGTCGGGGAAGACCGCGATGACGACGCGGCGGATCGTGGACATGCGTCCATCGTCACAGCCGTTCCGGGTGGCGGCAATGACGGTGTTCTGTCACATCCGGACACGGCCCTCTACCCTGGTGGCCGCCAGGTGATCGAATGCTGTCGGTTGAGGAACGGGGCGTGTGGTGCCGGGGGAAGAGGCGAACGACGGGGAACTCGTGGGGAGGGTGCTCGGGGGCCGCTACCGGGTGACCGCGGTGCTCGGCCGCGGCGGCATGGGCGTCGTCGGCCGGGCCGTGGACGAACTGCTCGGCCGCGAGGTGGCCGTCAAACTCCTGCGGGCCCACACGGACGCGTCCGCGGCGGAACTCGCCGACCTGCGGGCCCGGATGCGGCGCGAGGCGCAGGCCGCGGCGCGCATCCGGCACGGCGGGGTGGTCACGGTGCACGACGTGACCGAGGAGCGGGGCCTGCCCGTCATCGTCATGGAGCTGATCGAGGGGCCCTCCCTCGACGACCTGCTCGCCCGGCGCGGGACGCTGGATCCCCGGGAGGCGGCGGCGATCGGCGCGAAGCTGATGGACGCCCTGGACGCGGCCCACCGGGTGGGCGTGCTGCACCGGGACGTCAAACCGGGGAACGTGCTGCTGGAGCAGGACGGGGGCCGGGTGGTCCTCACCGACTTCGGCATCGCCTCGGTGGACGCCGCCGAGGAGGAGGCCCAGACCAAGCTGACCCGCGCGGGCGAGATCATCGGCTCCCTGGACTACCTGCCGCCGGAACGGGCCCAGGGCAGCGAGCCCGGACCGGCCTCCGACATCTGGTCGCTCGGCATGACCCTGTACGCGGCCGTCGAGGGCACCTCGCCCTTCCGCCGCACCTCCGTCTGGTCCACCCTGTCCGCGATCGTCTCCGAGCCGCTGCCCCCGCCGCGGCTGGCCGGACCGCTGGCGCCGGTCCTGGGGGCCCTGATGGCGAAGCGGCCGGAGGACCGGCCGACCGCCGAGCGGGCGCGCGCGATGCTGGAGCGGGTCGCGGCGGGGATTCCGGCCGATGCGCGTCCTGCCCCGCAGGCCCCCGTTCCCCCTTCTCGCCCTCTCGCTCCCGTCCCCGCTCCGGCTCCCCCTCCGGCTCCCGCCCCCGCGCCCGTGGGCCATTTCGGGCCGCCGGTCGGCCCGCGTCCCACGGTCGCCTCGCAGCACGGCGGCGGACCGGTTCCCGGCCGGCCCCGGCGTCGGGGGCGGGTCGCCGTCGTGGTGGCGGCCACCGCCGTCGTGCTCGCCGGGGGCGGGATCACGTACGCGGTGACGAACGGGGGCGACGGCAAGGGCGGCGGGCACGGGGCACGGGCCGCCCACCCCGGTACGGCGACCTCCGGGCCGGGGAAACCGGGCGCCTCCCCCGCCCCCGCCACCCCGGCCGGCACCCCCACCCCGAAGCCCGGCGCGACGGCCAAGACCGGCGCGCCGCCCAAGGCTTCGGCGAGCCCCGCGACCAAACCGAGCCCCGTGTCGACGGCTTGTACGGGCTGGAGTCACCGCGACGCGTCCCCCGGCGGCTACGGCTACATGAACGGCGACTTCCGCATCGAGACCGGGCCGTACCAGAACTGCCCCGCGGTGTCGCTCGCCAAGAAGGGCACGAAGCTCGCGTACCACTGCTTCGTCGTCAACGCGCACGGCAACAAGTGGACGTACGTCCGCGTGCCCGGATCGAACGTCGAGGGCTGGATGTCGAACGACAACCTGAGCCGAGAGAGCGGCCCTTCGGCACCCTGCTGACGCCGGAGGGGGCATGCGTATGATCTTCGCTTTCTCCTACAGCGAAGGCAGAAGAGACCCATGTCCCCCCATGACGCCCGCCGTCGACAGGCCGGTTGGATATCCGTGGTGGCCGCGGCGGTCCTCACGGTGCCCCTGCTCGGCTCCCCCGCTCTCGCGGCGCCCGGCGATCCGGCGACCGCGTCCTCCTTCAACCTCAAGTCCGGCCCGGACCTGAGCGCCCAGGTCGCCGATCTCAAGGCGGCACTCCCCACGCAGGGCGTCCAGGACCTGCTCGACCAGGGCAACCGGGTCGCGAAGACGGGCGCGTCCTGCACGACCGACCCGTTCGGCACCGGCGACGACGGCAAGGTGCTGGCCCCCGCCCGCAAGCTCTGCTGGGACAGCGGCGACTCCCTCACGGAGGAGTGGATACCCCAGGGCATCACCGGCGTCTCCGACGCCCAGGCCGACGAGCTCTGGGGCTCCCGCAAGCCCCTGGTCACCGCCTGGTACGACAAGTCCGGCGGCAGAGGCGTGCGGTTGTCGTTCGTCGACCCGGAGACCGCGATACCGGGCGACCCGGACGGCCGCCGGTACCGCCACGTCCTGCTCGTCGAGCCGTACTACAACAGCTACGGCCACGCCTCCTACAAGGCGGTCGACGTCCACGCGGGCGGGATCGCCTGGTACAAGTACCACCTCTACGTCGCGGACACGCTGAACGGCCTGCGGGTCTTCGACATGCGCTCCGTCCTGGACCTCAATCCGGACCAGAACGCCTCGGTGGACGACACCACGCTGGACGGCCTGAAGAGCAACGTCCGGGACGAAACCCGGATCGGCCGGCAGAACAACGTCTACTACGGGCACACCTACCGGTACGTGATGCCGCAGGTGGCCTCGTACAAGTTCGTCAGCGCCCAGGGCAACTCCGCGGCGGGAACCTGTGCCGCCACCGGGGCGCCCAAGGCGTCCTACGTCTCCGTCGACCGCAGCGACACCGCCGCGCCGGCCCTGATCATGGGCGAGTACTGCGATTCCGACGCCGCGCACCCCGAGAAGGGCCGGGTCGGCGCCCTGCCCATCGACGACGGCACCGGGCTGCTGAAGACGGCGGGCGGGGTGGTCGGCGCGACGAGCGCGTTCTACCTGCCTCGCGATCTCACCCAGGGCGCCGCGCGCTACGACGGCATGTACTACTTCAACCGCAGCTGGACCACCCACAGCGGCAGCCTGCGCAGGGCCACCGTCTCGGGCGGTCGCCTGACCGACTACGGAGCGAACATCACCAACGCGGTAGGCCCCGAGGACCTGTCCTTCGAGCATGGACAGAGCGTGGCCGGCGGCGGCACGCAGTACCTGTGGTCACTGGCCGAGCACCGCGTGGATACCACGGACCCGACCTGTACGGACACGGGCTCCCCGTGCGGCCGGGTGATCTACGCCCACCGGGTGGCGGACGTCATGGCCCGGCCGTAGCCGTCCCGTACCGCCGGGGCCGCCCACGGGGGCGGCCCCGGCGGCCGTGCTAGTCCTGGCTCAGCCGGACCGGCAGGGACTGGACGTTGTTGCTGATGAAGCTGCGCTGATAAGGGAGTTCGGCCTCGCCGACCGCGAGGTCGAGGTCCGGGAAGCGGGTGAAGAGCCGCTCCAGCGCGATCGTGGCCTCCAGGCGGGCGAGCGGGGCGCCCATGCAGTAGTGGGCTCCGTGGCCGAAGGAGAGGTGGCGGGCGGAGGTGGGGCGGGTGACGTCGAAGCGTTCGGCGTCCGGACCGTGGAAGGCCTCGTCGCGGCCGGCGGCGGTGTACCCGGCGAGCACCGGGGTGCCCTGCGGGATCACCGTGCCGTCCACGGTCAGGTCCCGGGTGGGGTAGCGGAAGGGGAACCAGCTGACCGGTCCGTCCCAGCGCAGCGTCTCGTCCACCACGTCCGACCAGGTCGCCTTGCCCTCCAGGACGAGCGCGAGCTGATCGCGGTGGGCGCACAGGGCGCGGACGGCGTTGACGACGAGGTTCAGGGTGGTCTCGTGACCGGCGACGAGCATCAGCCGCATCGTGCCGATGAGTTCGACTTCGCTGAGCCGGTCGCCGTCGCCCTCGCGCACGGCGATGAGGGCACTGGTGAGGTCCTCGCCGGGGTTCTCCCGCCGGGCGGCCGCGATCGTGCCTATCAGCGCGACGAGTTCCTGGAGGGCGGCCATCTTCTCCGCCGGGGTGATGTCGGTCGCGATGATCACCGTGTTGGTGAGGTGGTGCAGTCGGCCCCGGTGCTCGGGGTCCACGCCGAGCAGCTCGCAGATGACGTTCATGGGGAGCGGCAGGGCGAAGTGCTCGTACAGGTCGGCGACGCCGTCGGGGGCTTCGGCGGCGGCCCGGTCGAGGTCGTCGAGGAGTTCGGCGGTCAGTTCCGCGACGCGCGGGCGCAGTTGCTCCACCTGGCGTGCGGTGAAGGCCTTGCCCACCAGGGAGCGGAGCCGGCGGTGGTCGGCGTCGTCGGCCGTGTGCATGCCCTGGGCGTTGGCGAAGACGCGCAGCGGCCAGTCCGCGGGGATGGTGCCGTCGTGCAGGGCGGGGAAGTGCCGGGCGTCCTTGGCCACGTCGGGGTGGGCGAGGAACTCCTTGAGGGCCTCGTGTCCCAGGACGACCGCCCCCGGCACCCCGCCGGGGAGTACGACCTCCGCCACGGCGCCCTGCTCGGCGCGCAGCCGGGCGTTGAGCGCGTGCGGGCAGCCGCCGGCGGGGTCGATGACGTGCGGGAGCGGTGAAATGTGGGAGGACAAGCCGACTCTCCTGACCTGATGACCGAAACTCGCTCAACAGTGCGGGGTCGGGGTCGTGTTGTACAAGTCCGTCCCGGGGCCGTTTCAGAACCAGTTGACGGTCAGCGCGAAGGACGTGCCCGCGGCGGCTCCGACGGAGTCGGTCGCGGTGGCGGTGACCGTGACGGCGCCGATCGCCCAGGGCCTGCCGGTGATGCGTCCGGAACCGGCGTCGAGGGTCAGCCCCCAGGGCAGTGCGTCGACGGCGTACTTGACGGGCGCGTTGCCGCCGGTGGTGGCGAGCCGGACGGTGCAGGACTGGTTGAACTTGCAGGTCTGCGGGCCGGGGTTGGTGAACCGCAGGTCACCCGGGGTGGGCGTCGGGGTGGGTGTGGGAGTGGGCGTCGGGGTGGCAGTGGGCGTCGGGGTCGGGGTCGGCACGGAGCCGCAGCCCGGGGTGGCTTCCGGCGGGAGCGGTACCCGCCAGATCTGGGTGTCGTTCTCCGAACCGACGAGCAGGTTCGCGCAGTCGGCGTACGTCACCGTCTCTCCCTGCGACTGCGCCGGCAGGGCGACGTCGGCGAGCTTGGTCCCCGCGGTGTCGTACACGGTGGCGACGTTGGCCCCGATCGGGCCTCCGCTGCGCAGGGTGTAGGAGGCCCCCGTCGGCGAGAACGCGCCGTCGGTGGCGAACACCGGGCCGGGCCGGACCGCCGTCAGCGTGTTGACCTGCCCGGCCACCGGCGGCAGCGGCGCCTGGTAGAGCTGCCCCGGGGTGCCCACGGTCTTGCTCGCGATGTGGATCCGGCCGCTGAGGGGGTCGACGAGGAGGGACTCGGCGTCGTGCTCGCCGTCGGCGTAGGCGAAATGGTGGGTCACCGGCGTCACGGTGGCGTTGGCGAGTTGGTCGGGCTCGGGAAAGGAATGCACGACGATCTCGGCGCGGCTGCCGAAGTTGTCCCCGATGTCGCCGACCAGGATGGCGGGGCCCCCCGTGGCGTCCTTGCCCATCGCGAGGCCCTCCCAGTCGGTGTTGCCGACGCCGGAGAGCGTGAAGGTGGCCGCGAGCCGGCCGGTGGCGGTGGTGCAGTCGACGGCGAAGACCTGGTTGGTGTTGCCGCTGTCGTTGACGACGTAGAGGACGCCCGGGTGCTTGCGGCTCGCGGCGAGTCCGCTCTCCTCGACCAGGCCGCCGGGGAGGGTGCACTTCTTCTCCGGCGCCAGGGGCGCGGCGGCGGCCTTCGCGGCCGGCGGCGCCGACGCGGACGCGGTGGCACTGCTCGTCCAGGCGACGACGGGGAGGACGGTGGCGAGGGCCGCGGTCGCGAGGGCGGCGGCCCGGTGGGGCGTGAGGAGTGGGGACATGCCCACAATGTGACGGCACATCAGTTCCCGGTACAGACCCGATCGTCGCCCGTTCGAGCATCGTTCAATGCTGCCGCGGCATGCGGCCTCAGCGCACCGGCTCCCGTACGGGCGCCTTGCGTCCCGTGTGCGCGATGAACGCGCGGGCCGCGCGGCTCAGCGGCCGCCGGGCGTGCGCGATGCCCACCGGGCGCAGCAGGGGCGGGGTGAAGGAGCGGACCTCGGCGCGGCTGCCGAACGCCCTCAAGACCACGTCCCGGTACCAGATCAGGGAGCCCCGGCCGTCGGTCACGCCCGTCACCCAGCCGAGCCGCTCGTCGACCTCCAAGGAGGGCACGGGCCGTACGCCGAGGCAGCTGAACATGGCCTCCATCTCGGTGCGCCGCCCGGTCCCGGGGGTGGGCAGCACCATCGGCAGTCCGTCGAGCATCCGCAGCGGCATCGGGTCCGGCAGCCGGGAGCCCGCCGGCGAGATCAGCACCACCTCGCGTTCCTGGATGAAGTGGGTGGAGAGCTCCTTGTCGACGGGCAGGTCGACCAGGGCCAACTCGGCCCGTCCCTGGTTGAGTTCCTCCACCAACGCCTCGCGGCTGTCGTGCTGCTGGAGCCGGACGTCGACGGTCGGATGTCGTTCGGTGAAACCGGCGACCAGATCCGTGGCCAGGTCGAGGGCCAGGGTGGGCGTGGTGACGAGGCCCAGCGCGGCCCGGGCGTTCTTGCCGTGCGGAGTGCCTATGTCGTCGATGGCCTCGACCGCGTTCAGCACGGTGCGGGCCAGTCGGACGACCCGGGCCCCCTCCGGCGTGAGGTCCACCCCCCTTCCCCGGCGTGCGAGGAGTTCGACGCCCAGATCGCGCTCCATGGCCTGGACGGCCCGGGACAGGGCGGACTGGGCGACGAAGACCGAGGCGGCGGCGCCGGTGATGGACCGACAGTCGGCGACGGCGACGAGGTAGCGCAGCTGCGCGAGCGTGGGGGTCATGGACGGACGGTAACCGGGTGGGGCTGTACCTGTAAGGGCTCGTGAGGTGAACAAGTTCCCTGTTCCGGCGTGGCGTTCATACCTGGTTCCGCGGGTTGGCATGCCGGTCCGGCATGCCCCTGGGGCTGCGTGACGAGGACGCGCGAGCCGGGGCCGGCCCGACCTCGGCGGGAATCGCCCCAGGCCACCGGCGCGGCGGCGGCGCGCAAGGGGTGCGTCGGGGGCGCGTGCCGGGTCCTCCGCGGGGGCCACCGGTGCGAAGCAGCGCATTCCGCAATGCTGTTGACAGTGCGGGGAGGCCACCGCACGATGCATCGCGGCGTGAGGGTGTTTGACCACTGTTCAAGCCCGCCTTGTCGGCGGCGGGTCGCCCGGCCGATGTGCGCGAGACGCAGCACCCCCGTTCCGGCATGCCTCCGCTCCCCCGTTCCACCCGTTCCCCGTTCTTCCGCCCTGTACTGCGCCATGTCACACAGCACTCGAAGAGGAGCGCCCGTGATCCCCCAGCCCCCGCAGTCAGCCGCCACCCGCGACCTCGTCGTAGCGGTCACCCCCTTCGAGGAGCCGCACCCGCGGATCGTGGCCGCCGCCGAGCGTGCCGGGGCCCTCGGACTGCTCGATCTCGGCCGGGACCCGGACGCCGCACGGCGCGCGTTCGCGGAGCTGACCCGCCGGCTCGGCGGCGACGCCTCCCGGCGGTACGGAGTGCGGGTGCCCGTCGGCTGCCGCGTCCAGCCCGGGGAGCTGCCCGCCGCGGTGGACACGGTGCTGCTCGCGGATCCGGCGTACCACTCCCCGGCGGAGGTGTCCGCATGGGCCGCGGCGGCCGGACGCCCGCGGGTCTGGGCCGAGGTCACCGACCCGGAGGAGGCGGCGCGGGCCGTGGCCGCGGGGGCCGGCGGACTCGTGGCCAAGGGGCACGAGGCCGGTGGCCGGGTGGGCGGGACCACCACGTTCGTACTGCTCCAGCAGCTGCTCGGGGATCCGGGCGTCACCGTGCCCGTACGGGCCCTCGGCGGCATCGGCCCGCACACGGCGGCCGCGGCCGTCGCGGGCGGAGCCGCCGGGGTGCTGCTCGACGTACAACTCGCCCTGACCGCCGAGGGGGAGGCCGGGCTGCCTGCGGAGGTCTGCTCGGCGCTGAGCGCGATGGACGGCTCCGAGACCCGGCTGGAGCGCGGCCACCGGGTGTTCACGCGGCCCGACCTGCCCCGACCCGAGGGGCCCGTGGCCGCGCTCCTCGGGGCCCGGGACCTGAGGGCGCAACTGCTGCCCGTGGGACAGGACGGGGCCTCGGCGGCCCGGCTGGCCGCGCGGTACCGGACCACCGGGGGCGTGCTCCAGGCCGTACGGGCCGCGATCTCCGCACACCTGGCGGCGGCCGCGCGGGCCCGCCCGCTCGCCCGGCCGCTGTCCGTCGCGCAGGGCCCGATGACCCGGGTCAGCGACCGGGCGGCCTTCGCCGGGGCCGTGGCCGACGCGGGCGGGATCCCCTACCTGGCGCTCGCGGTGATGGAGGGCCCTGACGTACGCGAGCTGCTGGCCGAGAGCACCGAGCGGCTCGGGGAACTCCCCTGGGGCGTCGGCCTGCTCGGCTTCGCCCCGCCGGAGCTGCGGCGCGAGCAGTTGGCCGCCGTGGCCGAGGCCCGGCCCCCGTACGCGATCATCGCCGGAGGCACTCCGGCGCAGGCCGCGCCCCTGGAGGCGGCTGGGATCCGGACCCACCTCCACGTGCCGTCGCCGGGGCTGCTGGAGCGGTATCTCGCCGAGGGGGCGCGGCGGTTCGTCTTCGAGGGGCTGGAGTGCGGGGGCCACGTAGGGCCCCGGGCGTCGTTCCCGCTGTGGGAGGAGCAGATCGAGCGACTGCTGTCCTGCCCGGAACCGGAGGCGCTGGACGTGCTGTTCGCGGGCGGCGTCCACGACGAGCGCTCCGCGGCGATGGTGGCGGCGGCCGCGGCGCCGCTGGCGGAGCGGGGCGCACGGGTGGGCGTGCTGATGGGTACGGCGTACCTGTTCACGGAGGAGGCGGTGGCGGCGGGCGCGGTCGTGCCGGGCTTCCAGCGGGCGGCGCTGGACTGCGACCGTACGGTGCTGCTGCACACCGCCCCCGGCCACGCGACGCGCTGCGCGGCCACCCCGTACGCCGACGCCTTCGAGGCGGCGCGCCGCCGCCTCACGGAGAGCGGCACCGAGCCGCGCCGGATCTGGGAGGAACTGGAGTCCCTCAACCTGGGCCGCCTCCGCCTGGCCAGCAAGGGCCTGCGACGTTCCCCTGCCGGTTCCCCTGCTGGGGGCTCGGCGGCTTCACCTGCGGCGGGCTCGGCCGGAACGGGCAGGGACCGGGTGGGGGGCGATTCAGCCCCTCCGGCGTTTGAGGAGCGGGGTCCGGGGCGGAGCCCCGGCGGCGCAGCCGCGCCCAGTGACCACGCCGCCGGGCTCACGGCACCCGAGCGGGCGGCCCCGGCCGAGGACGAGGTCCGGACAGGCGGGACGAACGCCCGGGGCCGGGCGGTCCGGGGAAGCGGCCTCGGGCAGGGCACACCCGAAGCCCGGGAACCCGCGCCGGGAGGCGACCGGCTGGAGGGCGTGACCGAGGAGGTGCAGTACGCCGAAGGGCTGTTCATGCTCGGGCAGGCCGCCGCCCTGCGGGCCGGGACCACCACCGTGGCCGCGCTGCACGCGCAGGTGACCGAGGGGGCCACGGAGCTGCTGGCCCGCCGGGCCCAGGACTTCGCCACCCCCGCCGAGCCGCTGCCGGCAGGCGACCCGCTCGACGTCGCCATCGTCGGCATGGCCTGCGCCTACCCCGGCGCCCCCGACCTCGCCGCCTACTGGGCCATGGTGCTCGCCGGGACGGACGCCGTGACCGAGGTGCCGGCCGAGCGCTGGGACCCGGAGCTCTACTACGACCCCGACCCGGCCCGGGCCGGCGAGCGCACCCCGTCCCGCTGGGGCGGCTTCCTCGGCCCGGTGCCCTTCGACGCCCTCGCGCACGGCATACCGCCCGCCTCCCTCACCGGGATCGAGCCCGTACAGCTGCTGGCCCTGGAGATCTCCGCGCGGGCCCTCGCGGACGCCGGGTACGGCAAGGGCCGGGAGTTCGACCGTTCCCGGACCTCGGTGGTGTTCGGGGCGGAGGCCGGCACCGAGCTGGCCGGCGCGTACGGGCTGCGCGCCCTGCACCCCGCCTACCTCGGGGAGCTGCCGCCCGCGCTGGACGAGCAGTTGCCCCGCCTCACCGAGGACTCCTTCCCCGGGATCCTCGCCAACGTGATCGCCGGCCGGGTCGCCAACCGGCTCGACCTCGGCGGCGCGAACTGCACGGTCGACGCCGCCTGCGCCTCCTCGCTCGCCGCGCTCGACCTCGCCTGCCGCCAACTGCGCGACGGGGATTCCGACATGGTGCTGTGCGGGGGTGCCGACGTGCACAACGGCATCAACGACTACCTGATGTTCGCCTCCGTCCGCGCGCTCTCCCCCGGCGGCCGCTGCCGGCCCTTCGACTCGGCCGCCGACGGGATCGCCCTCGGCGAGGGCGTCGGCGCGCTCGTCCTGAAGCGGCTCGCGGACGCCGAGCGGGACGGCGACCGGGTGTACGCCGTGATCAAGGCGGTCGGCGCCTCCAGCGACGGCCGGTCGCTCGGCCTGACCGCCCCCCGCCCCGAGGGCCAGCGGCGGGCTCTGGAACGGGCCTACGCACGCGCCGGGGTCACCCCGGGCCAGGTGGGCCTGGTCGAGGCGCACGGGACCGGCACCGTGGTCGGCGACAGCACCGAACTGGCCGTGCTGAGCGAGGTGTTCACCGCTGCCGGGGCGGACGCCGGGTCCTGCGCGCTGGGCTCCGTCAAATCGCAGCTCGGGCACACCAAGTGCGCGGCGGGCCTGGCCGGGCTGATCAAGGCGGCCCGGGCGGTCCACGCGGGCGTGCGCCCGCCGACCCTGCACATCGACGCCCCGAACCCGGCCTGGGAGGCGGCGAGCAGCCCCTTCTTCTTCGACGACGAGGCCCGGCCCTGGGCGGAGCCCCCGGAGCGGCGCGTGGCCGGCGTGAGCGCGTTCGGTTTCGGCGGTACCAACTTCCACGCGGTGCTGGCCGGTTACGCGGGCACCGAGGAGCCCCGGCACGGGCTGGAGGAGTGGCCCGCCGAGGTGTTCCTCTTCCGCGGGGAGGACCGCCGGGCGGCGGGCCGGTCGATGGCGCGGCTCGCGGCCCGCCTGGAGGAGAACGACGCGGCCGGGCGTCCGTGGGCGCTGCGCGACCTCGCGGCGGAGGTCGCCGCCGACGCGGGGCCGGTCCACGTGGCGGTCGTCGCCACGGGCCCGGACGAGCTCGCCGCCCGGCTGGAGCAGGCCCGCGCGTTCGCTCCGGGCGCGGGGGTCCACGTACGGGAGGAGTCGGCGCGGCCGGGGCGGGTGGCGTTCCTGTTCCCCGGGCAGGGCAGTCAACGGCCAGGGATGCTAGGCGAGTTGTTCATGGCCTTCCCGGGGCTGCGCGGGCTGTTGGACGAAGGGCCGGAGCCGGTGGTCTCGGCGATGTTCCCGCCGGCGGCGTTCACCGCCGAGGAGCGGGCGGCTCGGCGGGCGGCGGTCACGGACACCCGGGTGGCCCAGCCGGCCCTCGGGCTGGCGGGGGCGGCCGCGCACCTGCTGCTCGGCGAGCTCGGCGTCCGGCCGGACTGCGTGGCCGGGCACTCGTACGGGGAGCTCGCCGCGCTGTGGGCGGCCGGGGCGTACGACACGCAGAGCCTGCTGCGGCTCAGCACCCGGCGGGCCGAGGCGATCCTGGCGGCGGCCGGTGCGGATCCGGGGTCGATGGCGGCGGTGTCGGCGGCGCCGGAGGAGGTACGGGAGATCGCCGAGCGCGCCGGATGCGTGGTGGCGAACCACAACGCGCCCCGGCAGTGCGTGATCTCGGGCCCGACGGAGGCCGTCGACGCGGCCGTGTCGGCGCTGGGCGGGGCGGGGCTGTCGGCCCGACTCCTTCCCGTGGCCTGCGCGTTCCACAGCCGGGTGGTGGCGGGGGCGGAGGAAGCCCTCGCGACCGAGCTGGCGGCGACGGCGGTGTCCGGGTTGGACGTCGAGGTGTGGTCGAACGCGACGGCCGCGCCCTACCCGGCTTCCGCCGATGGGGTACGGGGCCTCCTCGCGAGCCAACTCGGCCTGCCGGTGCGGTTCGTGGAGCAGGTGGAGGCGATGTACGACTCCGGTGTCCGGACCTTCGTGGAAGCGGGCCCCGGCCGGGTGTTGTCGGGGCTGGTCGCCCGCGTCCTGGGCGACCGCCCGCACACGGTGGTCCCGCTGGACGTGCCCGGCGAGCACGGGCTGCTCCGGCTGGTCACGGCACTGGCGGAACTCGCGGCGGCGGGCGTGGAGATCACCCCCGCCGCCCTGTTCCGGGGCCGCACCTCCCCGCTCCCGGACCGCGCCCCGCGCCGCCCGGGCTGGCTGGTGGACGGCCACCTGGTCCGCACGGCCGACGGCACTCCCGTCAGAGGTGGCCTCCAACCGGCCCGCCGGGTCCCTCCGGGGGGCACGGGGCTCCAGGACGCGACCCGGACCACCGACCCGTGGGCGCCCCCGGCCACCACTCCTGGTTCACCCCCGGCCGCAGGCTCGTGGACACCGACCACCACCGGTCCGGGCACGGGCCACGCTTCCGACCCGGGCGTGGCGACGGAGGCGGCTCCCGCCGCCGAGCGGCGCGAGGAGGCCGTCCTCGCGTACCTGCGCGCTTCCCGCGAACTGGTGCAGGCACAGCGGGACGTCCTGCTCGGCTACCTGGGCGCGGTGCCGGCCCAGGCGGGGTCGTACGCGTGGGGCCCGGGTGGCGTGGCCCCCGGCGCACCCGTACTGGACGACCGGTGGGGCGGGCCGGGCGCGGCCACGGCCGGAGCCGCACAGGGCGGGGCGGCACAGGGCGGGTGGCTCCCGGCGGCGAACGGCGCGGCGGTCGCGACCGGACCCTGGCCCGACGGAGCGGCAGGAGCCGACCGGGGCACCGTCCCGGTCGGCGGCACGGCAACCGCGCCCGGAGGGGCGCCCGGTGCGGGCCGGGGTGCCCTCGCGCCCGACGACACCGACCTGGCCGGCGGTGGCGGCGACCGGACCGCCGAGGCGGTCATGGACGTCGTACTCGAAATCGTGCACGCCCGGACCGGATACCCCAGGGACATGCTCGACCCCGAGCTGGACCTGGAGGCCGACCTCTCGATCGACTCCATCAAACGCGTCGAGATCATCGGCGCCCTCGCCGACCGCGTCGGGCTCCCGCAGGGCGCCGGCGGGACCGCCGAGGACGCGGTCGAGGAGCTGTCCCGGATCAAGACCCTGCGCGGGATCGTGGACTGGGTCGTCTCCCACGCGGGCGAGCCCGGGGAGGCATCGGCAGGGGTGACGGGCGCCGGGCCGGAGCCCGGTGCCGCGCCCGCACCCGGCGGCCCCGCACCCGCGCCCCTCGCCCGGCTCGTCGTCACCGCCGTGCCCGTGGCCCCCGCCGACGGACGGCCCGCGGAACTGCGCGGCCTGCGCGTCGGGGTCGTCGAGGACGGGCAGGGCATCGCGCCGGCCCTCGGCACGGCCCTGGCCGCGCACGGCGCGCTGGTGACCGTGCTCCCCGAGGCGGAGGAAGGCGGCGCGGCCGTGCCCGCGTTCGACGGGGTCGTCGACCTGTCCGCGCTGCGGCCCGGGGCCGAACCCGTACTGCCCGCGGCCTTCCCCGGGCTGCGGCAGGCCCTGACCGGCGGCGTCCGGCGGCTGCTCCTCGTCACCGCGCCCGGCACCCCCGGCGCCGGCCTGCACGGCTTCGCGCGCAGCGCGGCCCTGGAGTACCCCGGCACACTGGTCCGCGCGGTGGAGGTCCAGCCCAAGGAGGACCCCGACCGCATCGCCGCACAGCTCGTGGACGAGCTGACCGGCGCGGACGACGCGAACGGACCGGACGGCGGCGACGCGCGCGCCTCGGTCGGCTACACCGCCGAGGGCGTACGGGTGGCCCGCCTCCCGGTGCCGGCCCGGCTCACCGAAGGGGACGGGGAGCCGCCACTCGGCCCCGGCTCCGTCGTCCTGCTCACCGGCGGCGCCCGCGGGATCACCGCCCGGACCGCCCTTTCCCTGGCCCGCGCCACCGGCTGCCACGTCGAGTTGATCGGCCGCACCCCCGCACCGGACCCCGCCGGGGACGCGTTCGGTCAGGCCCACGACCGGGTCGCCCTGCGCGCCGCGCTGATCGCCACCGGGCTCCGCAAACCGGCCGAGATCGAGGCGGCCGCCTCCCGGATCCTCGCCGAGCGCGAGGTACGGGCCACCCTCGCCGGACTCGCCGGCGTGGCGGCCTCCGTCCGCTACCACTGCGCGGACGTCACCGACGCGGCCGCCGTGCGGGCCGTGGTGGACGACGTACGCGCCCGGCACGGCCGGCTCGACGGGATCGTGCACGGCGCCGGGATCCTGCGGGACGCCCTGCTGCGCGACAAGCGACCGGCCGACTTCGACGAGGTGTTCACCACCAAGGTGGCCGGTGCCCGCCACCTCGCCACGGCTGCCGCCGAGCACGGTTCGACGCCCCCGCCCCGCTTCCTCGCCCTGTTCGGCAGCGTCGCCGGCGTGTACGGGAACCGCGGCCAGTGCGACTACGCGGCGGCCAACGACGCCCTCGACGGTCTCGCGCACACCTGGGCGGAGTCCTTCCCCGGCCGGGTACTGGCCGTCGACTGGGGTCCCTGGGCCTCGGACGCCGGCGGGATGGTCACCCCGGAGCTGGAGCGCGCCTACGAACGGCGCGGGATCCCGCTGATCGCGCCCGAGGCGGGCACCGCCGCGTTCCTCGCCGAGCTCGCGCACGGCACCGAGGTACAGGTCGTCCTGATGGCCGACGCGGAAGGGGAGGGCGACGGCGATGAGTGAGCGGGAACCACGCCGCGGACCGCGCCCGACCGACGCCGCGATCGTCGGGATGGGGGCCGTCTTCCCCGGGGCCGGCGACCTGGGCGCCTATCGTCGCAACCTCCTCGCCGGTACGGACTCCATCGGCGAAGTCCCGCCCGGGCGCTGGGATCCGGAGGTGTACTACGACCCGGACGGCGCGTCCGGGCCCGTCTCCGGCGACCGGTTCTACTGTCGGCGCGGCGGCTTCGTCGACGGACTCGCCGCCTTCGACCCGACCCGGTTCGGGATCATGCCCGCCGCGGTGGAGGGTGCCGAGCCGGACCAGATGCTGGCCCTGCACGCGACGGCCGAGGCCATCGCCGACGCGGGCGGCGAGGACCGGCTGCCGGCCGACCGCTCCCGGATCGGGGTGGTGCTGGGGCGGGGTGGTTTCATGGGGGTGGCCACCGCACGTCTGGACCAACGGGTGCGCACCGCCCACCAGTTGGCCCAGACGTTGCGGGAGCTGGCGCCGGAGCTGGGCGAGCGGCGGATCGCGCAAGTGCGGTCGGCGTTCCAGGAGGCGCTGGGCCCGGAACGGCCGGAGGCCTCGATCGGGCTGGTGCCGAGCTTCACCGCCGCCCGCACCGCGAACCGGCTGGACTTCCGGGGGCCCGCCTACACCCTGGACGCGGCCTGCGCCTCCTCGCTGCTGGCCGTGGACCAGGCGGTCGGGCTGCTGGCGGCCGGGCGGTGCGACGCGGTGGTCGCGGGCGCCGTGCACCACTGCCACATCGCCACGCTGTGGAGCGTGTTCACGCAACTGCGGGCGCTCAGCCCGAGCGAGCGGATCCGACCCTTCGACCGGCGGGCGGACGGAACCCTGCTGTCCGAGGGCACGGGGGTGGTGCTGCTGAAGCGGCTGGCGGACGCGGAACGCGACGGCGACCGGGTGTACGCGGTGATCCGCGGCACCGGCGTGGCCGGGGACGGCCGGGCGGCGAGCCTGATGAGTCCGCTCGTCGCCGGTCAGGTACGGGCGCTGGAGCGGGCCTGGCGCGAAGCCGGTCTGGATCCGCGGGCGCCGGGCGCGCTGGGGCTGCTGGAAGCCCACGGCACGGGCACCCCGGTCGGCGATTCGGCCGAACTGGACACTCTGGCGCGGGTGTTCGGCCCGCCCGAGCCGGAGGCCGGGGGGCGCGGGATCGGCTTCGGGTCGGTGAAGTCGAACCTGGGGCACACCATGCAGGCCTCCGGCATGGCCGGACTCATCAAGGCGGCCCTCGCCGTGCACGAGGGGGTGCTGCCGCCGACCCTGCATCTGGAGGAGCCGCACGCGGACCTCGTACGGACCCGGATGCGGCCGGTGGCGACGGCCGAGCCGTGGGAGCGCGGGCCGGCGCCGCGCCGCGCCGGGGTCAACGCGTTCGGATTCGGCGGGATCAACGCCCACGTGGTGCTGGAGGAGGCTCCGGCGGCGGCCCGCCCGACGGCTCCGGTGCGGCGGTTCCTGCCGCTGGGGCCCGCGGCCGCGCCGGTGGGGCCGCCGGCCCGCGCCCGGGAGGACGTACTCCTGCTGGCCGCCGAGGACCCTGCGGAGCTGTCCGCGCTGCTGGCCGCCGGGACCCCGGAATCCGGGGGCTCCGGGCCCTGCCGACTGGCGGTGGTCGGGCCGACACCACAGCGGCTCGCGCTGGCCGCGAAGGCGGTGGCGCGCGGCCGGGCCTGGCGCGGCAGGGGGGACGTGTGGTTCGCGCCGGAGCCGCTGGGCGGCCGGACGGCCTTCCTGTTCCCGGGCCTGGAGCCGGAGTTCGCGCCCGTGGTGGACGACGTGGCGGAGCGGCTGGGGGCCGCGCGGCCCCCGCTCACCCGGGGTTCCACGCTCATCGAACGGGCCCTGGACGCGATCGCGACGGGCCGGTTCTTCGCCGGGCTGATGCCGGGGCTCGGCATCGAGGCCGACGTACTGGCCGGACACAGCCTGGGCGAGTGGGCGGCGATGGTGGCCGCCGGCATGTACCCGAAGGAGGCGGCCGACACCTTCCTCGGCTCGCTGCGGCCGGGGGACCTGCTGGTCCCGGACCTCGTGTACGCGGCGCTGGGGTGCGGTGCGCGGCGGGCGGAGGCGGCGTTGCACGGGCTGGACCGGGTGGTGGTGAGCCACGACAACTGTCCCCACCAGTCGGTGGTCTGCGGCGATCCGGAGCAGGTGGCCACCGTCGTGGCCCGGTTGCGCGGGGACGGGGTGCTCGGTCAGGAACTGCCGTTCCGTTCGGGCTTCCACACGCCGATGTGGGAGCCGTACCTGGGGCAGGTCCGGGCCGCGTTCGGGCGGTTGCCGCTGACGTCCGGGACACTGCCCGTCTGGTCGGCGACGACCTGCGCCCCCTTCCCCTCCGACCCGCGCGAGGTACGGGAGTTGGTGGTCCGCCACCTGCTGGAGCCGGTCCGGTTCCGTGAGCTGACCCTGCGGCTGTACGAGGAACAGGGCGTGCGGTCCTTCGTGACGCTGGGCCCCGGAAGCCTGCCGGGCTTCGTCGAGGACACCCTGCGCGACCGCCCCCACCTGTCGGTGTCCGTCTCCTCCCCCCGACTCGGCGGCCTGGCGGCCCTGCGCCGCGCGTGCGCCGCGCTGTGGGCCGAGGGGCACACCCCGCGCTGGGACCGCCTGTCCCCTGCGGGCGGCACGGCCGTCGGCCTCCCTGACACGCACGCGGGGTCCCTTCGTCGCGCCGACGACCCCGGTGCGGGGCCCGGCTCGGGCCCGGGTTCGAGCCGCGGCTCGGGCCCGGGTTCGGGCACGGGCACGGGCACGGGTGCGCCGGGCTCCGGGAACGGGACCCGCCGGGACCGCCGCGTGCGTCTGGACCTCGGATCGCCGCTGGTGCGGCTCGGGGAGGGAGCGCGGGCGGCACTCGGCGGGTTCCTGTCACCGGCCGCGCCCCGCGTGCCGGCGGAGCCGACCGGACCCCGGCCGGTGCTGCTGTCCGCCCTGGACGCCGTACTCGCCGACACCGGCACCGCCGCCCGGAGCGTCACCGAGGCCTGGGCGACCCTGGCGGGGCCGGATCTCCACGGTCCCCACGGTTGGGGAAGGTCCACGGGGAAATCACGCCTCCGCCTCTCCCTCGCCGCGCTGCCCTACGTACGGGACCACTGCGTCTACCTCCAGCCCGACGGCTGGCCCGAGGACTCCGACCGGTTCCCCGTCGTGCCCATGACGACCATGCTCGAACTGGCCGCCGACGCCGCCCGCCGCCACGCTCCGCCCGGCCTCGCCGTCGTCGGGTACGAGGACGTACGGGCCCTGCGCTGGCTCGTCGTCGAGCCGGCCGTGGACGTCGAGGTCACCGTCCGGGACGCCGGGCCCGGTCGGCTGCGCGTCACCCTCGGGGAGTACGCGAGCGTGGTCGTACTGCTCGGCGCGCGGTACGAGCGGCCGCCCGCGCCCGACCCGACGCCCCTGCGCGACCCGCGTCCGGCCCCCGTCAGCGCCGAGGCGCTGTACCGGGACCGGTGGATGTTCCACGGCCCGCGGTTCGCCGCCGTGCACGAGGTGCGGGCCGTCGGCGAGGACGGCGTCCACGGGGTGTTGCGGGCCCTGCCCGATCCGGGTGCGCTCCTCGACGCGGCCGGGCAACTGTTCGGCCACTGGATGCAGTTGCGGCTGCCGGTGGACCGTCTCGTCTTCCCCGCGACCGTGGACAGGATCCACTTCCACGGACCCCCGCCGGCCGGGCGGGAGCTCGTCGCCGCGACGGCCCGCATCCGCGAGGTCCGCGACATCAGCGTGCGCGGCGACCTCGAACTGCGCCGCGCCGACGCCGACGGCCGTGCCACCGGCCCGGTGTGGGCGCGGATCGAGGGGTGGACGTACCGCCGCTTCGGCGCGGACGAGCGGGTCTGGCCGATGAAGTTCACCCCCGAGGTGTGCGGCATCGGCGAGCCCCGGCCCGAGGGCTGGTGCCTGGCCCGGCGGCGCTGGACCGACCCCGCTTCACAGGAACTGGTGATGCGCCGCTACCTCGGAGCCGCGGAACGGGCGCTCTACGAGGGGTTGTCACCCCGCGCGAAGGCGCCGTGGCTGCTGGGCCGGATAGCGGCCAAGGACGCCCTGCGCGGCCTGCTGTGGGACGCCGGGGCGGGGCCGGTGTTCCCCGTGGAGGTCCCGATCGGCAACGACGCGGCGGGCCGCCCGCTCGCGCTCGGGCCGTTGACCGGCGGCTACCGACTGTCGATCGCCCACAAGGACCGGATCGCGGTCGCCCTCGCCCATCCGTCCCGGCCGGTCGGCATCGACGTGGAACCGGTGACCGCCGACCCGGACGCGTTGGTGCGCATCGCCCTCGGCCCGGACGAAATCCGCCTGGCGGAGCGGCTGGCCGCCGTCGACGGCACCGGCCTGCCGGCCGCTCTGACCACCCTGTGGTGCGCGAAGGAGGCCGCGGCCAAGGCGGAGGGAAGCGGCCTCGGCGGCCGGCCCCGCGCATGGCGGGTGACGGCCGAGGATCCCGGGAACCCCGATCCCGGCGCCCTGCTGGTGCACTCGCCCGGCGGCCGGCCGTACCCGGTCCGCGCCACCCTGCTCGACCTCGCGCCCCCGGGCCACGTCGTCGCCTGGACCGCCGACGCGGCGGGCCCTGCGGACCCGGCTGCCCCGTCCACCGTCCCCTTCCAGCTCACGGAGACCCGTCATGGCACCTGACATCCTCGCCGAGATCACCTCCATGCTCGTGGAGATCGTCGGCGACGAGTACCTGCTCGCGGAGGAGGTCACGATGGAGACGACCTTCAACCAGGATCTCGCGCTGGAGAGCGTCGAGTTCGTCGCCCTCGCCGAGTTGCTGCACCACCGCTACGGCGCCGACGTGGACCTGATGGGGTTCCTGGCGGAGAAGGACATGGACGCCATCCTGGCGATGTCCGTCGGTGAACTGGTCACGCACATCGGCCGGATCACCCACGCCTCCCTGTCACGGACCGCGACGGCCAACCCGGCCGGTCCCGCCCGGCGGCCCGCCTCGGCCAGTCCGGCCGTCTCCGCCGCCCAGGCCGTCCCGGCCGCACCGGCATCGGCCGGCTGAGCCCGCCATGGCCGTCGTCCTCGCGGACTCGCTCCGCTTCCACGTCCAGCGGCTCCCGGCCGACGCCGCGGCCGCCGGCCCCGACCGGCCCGTCGTCGTGTTCCTGCACGGGCTGGTCGTCGACAACCTGTCCTCCTTCTACTGCCCGCTGGCCGTGCCCGTCGCCTTGGCCGGACACGAGACCGTCCTCTACGACCTGCGCGGCCACGGCCGCACCGAGCGGCCGCCCACCGGCTACGACAGCCGCACGGCGGTACGCGACCTGTTCGCGCTGCTCGGAGCCCTGGACCTCGGCGGGCGACCCGTCCACCTGGTCGGCAACAGCTACGGGGGGACGCTCGCGCTGCACGCCGCCCTGGCCCGGCCCGACCTCGTCACCGGGCTCACCCTCCTCGAACCACCCCTCAGCGGCGGCTGGGTGGAGAACATGGTGGACACCCTGTCGGCCGCCGCGCTGAGCCTGGAGGACAGCCCGGTCCCGACCGAGCTGCACGGCCTGCGTCTGCGCAAGGCCGCCAACCTGACGGCCATCGCCGACGCCCTCCTCAACCGCACCACGCTGATCGACGACATCGCCGCGAGCCGCACCTTCACCCCGGCCGACTACGCCCTGCTGCGCTGCCCGGTGCTGATCGTCTGCGGTGAACACTCCGAACTCGTGCCGGGGGCGCGGGAACTGGTCCGCCACGCCCCGGAGGTCGCCTCGATCGAGATCCTGCCGGGTCTGGGCCACGACGTGCTGAAGGAGAGCAGCGGGACGCTGCGCAAGACCGTACTGGCCCATCTCGACGCCACGGCGGCCACGGCCGGGCACCGCGCCCCGACGGGAGCTCTGGTCCCATGAGGGTGCTCTTCACGGTTCCCCCGCTCGCCGGACACGTCAACCCGACCGTGGCCGTCGGGGCCGAACTGGTCGCCCGGGGGCACGAGGTCGCCTGGACCGGACCGGCCTCCGCCCTGGCCGATCTGCTTCCGGCCCGGGCCCGGATCCTGCCGGCCGGCGACGGGGAGGACGGCCGGGAGATCGGCGGCCGGGAGATCGGCGGCGCCTATGCCGGTCTGCACGCACGCTGGCGCGATCTGCGCGGGGTCGGAGCACTGCGCTTCCTGTGGGAAGAGGCCCTCGTGCCGCTGGCCCGGGCCATGGTTCCGGGGGTCACCCGGGCGGTCCACGCCTTCGAGCCGGACGTACTGGTCGCCGACCAGCAGGCCCTGGCCGGGCCGCTGGTCGCCCGGAGGCTCGGTGTCCCCTGGGTCACCTCCGCCAGCACCTCGGCCGAACTCACGCGGCCCTTCGCCGACTTCCCCAAGGTCGGGGAGTGGGTGGCAGGGCGGATCGGCGGGCTGCTCGCCGAGTTCGGGGACGACGGGGAGGGCTGGGACCCCCGGTTCTCGGAGCGGCTGGTGCTGGTCTTCTCCACCCCCGAACTCGTGGGGCGGACCGGGGACTTCCCGCCGCACCACGCCTTCGTCGGGCCGGCCTTCGGGGCCCGCCCCGCCTCACCCGGATTCCCGTGGCAGCGGCTCGACCCGGCCCGCAAGCGCGTCCTGGTGTCGCTCGGCACCCTCAACCAGGAGGCGGGGGAGCGCTTCTACCGGTCGGTGCTGGGGGCCGCCGAACGGCTGGCCGGGGAGGCGCAGTTGGTCCTGGCGGCCCCCGCCTCCCTGATCGGGGAACCGCCCCGCCACCTCCTGCTCCAGGAGCGGGTCCCGCAGTTGGAGCTGCTGCCGCACCTGGACGCGGTGGTCTGCCACGGAGGCCACAACACCGTCTGCGAGTCCCTCGCGCACGGGCTGCCCCTGGTGGTCGCCCCGATCCGGGACGACCAGCCGATCGTGGCCCGGCAGGTCGTCGAGGCGGGGGCGGGGGTCCGGGTGCGGTTCGGCAGGACCCGGGCCGAGGAACTGCGCGACGCGCTCACGGCCGTGCTGGACGACCCCGGCCCCCGCCGGGCCGCCCGGCGGATCCAGGCCTCATTCGCCGCGGCGGGCGGGGCCGTCGCCGCGGCCGACCGGTTGGAGAAGCTCACATGACACCCCTCCCCCGCATCCCCTGGGTCCCGGTGCTGCTGCTGGCCGCGCTCGGCGCGGGCACCGTGCGCACCCGGCGGCGGCTGCGGGCGGTCCACGTGCTGCCCGTGGTCCCGCCCCCGGCCGCCGCGGTGCCGCGCCCCGCGGGGTGGCGACTGCTGACCGCCCGGGGCGTGGAGCCCGACGCGGCCACCTTCCTCGCCGCCTGTGCGCACGCCGAGCGGGAGGGGCTGCGGGTGCTGGACCTGCTGCCCGCCGACCTGCCCGCCGAACGGGCGCTCGGGCTGCTGCGGCTGGTGGATCCGGCGCGCTACCGGGAGGACCGGCTCGAGGAGGGACGGGGTGCCGGATTCGCGGTGCTGGTCGCGGAGGAGGTGGCGGCCCGGGCCGGCGTGGACGCGGCCGGGCCGTACTCCGATCCCGCGGAACTCCTCGCGCTCACACGCCGTTTGAAGGAGTACGCGCCCGACGCGACGGGGCTCGCGATCGCCCCGGCGCTGAGCTGTGGGCCGGCGGGGCGGCTGGGGGTCGTACGGGGAGCGGCCCGGGCCGCCGAGCTGCGGGCCCAGGGGCTGCCGCCGGGGGCCCTGGCCGCGGCGCAGCTGGGCGGGCTGGCCCTGCTCGCGGCCGCCGTCGTACGCGACGGCCGGTGGGGTGCGGCCGCCGCCGGGCTGTACTGCCTCCAGCCGTACCTCGCGCTCGGCGGGCCGGGCTCCCCGCTGCGGCCGGCGGATCCGGCCCGGGCCTGCGCCACCCGGCCGTTGCGTTCCCTGGGTGCCGCCCTGCGTACGGCCTCGGCGGCGGCCCGCCGCCGGGCGGACGCGGACCCCCTCAGGGGCGCGGCGTACCGGGCCGATCTCGCCGACGGCACCGACCGGTTCCTGGAGCCGCGCCGCCCCGACTGCCCGTGGTGCGGCTCGCACCGGCTGTCCGTACGGGTGCGGGTGCCGGACCTGCTCCAGGGCAAGCCGGGCCTCTTCACCCTGGAGCACTGCGGGGGCTGCGGGCACGTCTTCCAGAACCCCCGGCTCAGCCCGGAGGGGCTGGAGTTCTACTACCGCGACTTCTACGACGGGCGCGGCGGCGAGGGCGCGGGCACGGTCTTCGGGAGGCTCGGCGCGGCCTACCGGAGCCGTGCCGAGATGCTCCGCCCGCACACCGTCCCCGCGTCCTGGCTGGATGTCGGCACCGGACACGGGCACTTCTGCAACGCGGCGCGGGCGGTGTGGCCGGGGACCCGGTTCGACGGGCTGGACATGGGCGAGGGGGTCCGCGAGGCGGAGCACCGGGGGTGGGTGGAGACCGGGTTCCAGGGCCAGTTCCCGGAGTTCGCGTCGAAGCTGGCCGGCCAGTACGAGGTGGTCAGCATGTACCACTACCTGGAGCACACGCGGGACCCGTTCGCCGAACTGGACGCGGCGGCCGCGGTCCTCGCCCCGGGCGGGTTCCTGACGATCGAGCTGCCCGATCCGCAGTCGCGGATGGCGGGGCTGCTCGGCCCGGCCTGGCTGCCGTGGTTCCAGCCGCAGCACCAGCACCTGATCCCGGCCGCGAACCTGCGGGAGGCTTTGTCCGAGCGGGGGTTGACGGTCCTGGCCGAGGAGCACGGTCCGGCCCACCAGGGCAACGACTTCTTCGGGGCGGTCGCCCTGACCGCGACCCGGCTGGCCCCGGACCCCGACCGGCCGTGGGGACCCCCGCCGACACCGGGCGCGCGGGCCCGGGCGAGCGCCGTACGGGTGGCCTCCCTGCCGTTCTTCGTGGCCGCGGCGGCCCTCGACGCCCTGCGCACCACGGCCGCCCACCACTCCGACGGCGGCAACGCCTACCGCCTCCTGGCCCGCAAGGACACCCGATGACCCACCCCACCACGGGACTCCCGTCCCCTTCGACGCCGCCCGACCCGCCGTCCGCGGCCCGAACGGGCACCGTCGCATCCGGCACCCGCGCGGCCCGGACCGCCCCCGGCTCGACCCAAGCCACCGCCCCGGGGGCAGAGCAGCGCACCGCCCGCCCGGCCCCGGCCACGGCCCGCCCGGGCGACCCCGGGCCCGCCCCCGGCACGGACCCGGCAGCCGCCCGCACGCGCAACCCGGACCCGGCCGACCCCGCCGGAGGCGACCTGGCCCGCAGGGCCACCGTCGATCCGTTGTTCCGGCTCGTCGCCTACGCCCTGGAGGCCGCGCACGGGCGGCGGCCGGCCGCCGTGTGGAGTGCCCCGTACGCCTTCCACCTCGGCTCCCCCGGGCTGGTCGCGGCGGCAGGCTGGCCCACAGCGGCCGCCGCGGCCCCGCGTACCGACGGGCTGGTGCGGCTCAGCTCCCTCGCCCACCCCGCCGACAGCTGCGACCTGCCGCTGACCCTGGCCGGGCCGCCGCCCGAGGCCCCCGAGTGGGCGGCACGGCCGTACGCGGTGCTGCGCGCACTGGCCCGGGCCGGCCACGGCCGAGGCGGGACCGACCTGCACGTGCAGGGCTCGCTCACGGCGGCCGCCGGGCTGGCCACGGCCGAGCCCGCGGAGTGCGCGATCGCCCTGGCCGTGGCCGACGTGCACGGCCGTCGGGGCGAGGACCCGGACCGCGCCCACCTCGCGCGGCTGCTCGCCGACGCCCTGCCGGACGGGGACGACACGCTGCGCCGGGCGGCACTGTTCGCCCGGCCCGGGAAGGCCCTGCTGCTCGCAGCGGAACCCGGTCGCGGCCGTCGGTACGTCGACTTCGACCCGGCCGCCTCGGGCTCGCGGCTCGTGCTGCTGGCCGTACGCGGGGACCCGGCGGACCGGCCCGCCGAGCTGGCCCGGGCCATGGCCCTCACCCGCGCGGCCGGGGCGCTGAGCGCCTGGCAGCCCGGGCAGCGGGAGGGCCGGAGCGTGCTGGTGCTGCTGCCCGAGGCACGACTGACGGCGGTGCGGGCCGCGGTCGCGGAGGACTTCCGCGGCCGGGGACGGCCCGTGCCGCGGTTCCTGAACATCGCGGTGGCCGGACCGGCCCGGCGCGAGGAGTAGCACCACACCCGAGCACCACCCGAGCACCACCCGAGGCACCCCATCCGCGCACCAGACCCGAGGAGGCACCATCATGTCCACCCACTCACCCGGAACGACCACGAGACGCGGGGCCAGGCGCTCCGCGTTCGTGGCCGCCCTCGGCGCGCTCGGCCTGCTGGGCGCCTTCACGGTGGCCAGTTCCCAGGCCGCCGAGACCGGTTCGCGAGCCGTCACGCCTGCGGCCGCCGCCGCGGGTCTGCCCTCGTACGACCACGTGGTCGTCGTCGTGTACGAGAACAAGCAGTACGGCGAGATCATGGGCAGCTCGAACGCCCCGTACATCAACCAACTGGCGGGCGGCGGGGCGAGCCTGACCGGGATGAAGGCGCTGACCCACCCCAGCCAGCCGAACTACTTCAACCTCTTCTCCGGCGCCACCCAGGGCATCACCGGGGACGGCTGCTACACCCCGCAGTCGATGACGGCGGCCAACCTCGGCCAGGAGGTGATCGCGGCCGGCAAGACCTTCGCGACGTACAACGAGGACCTGCCGAGCGAGGGTTCCACGGCCTGCACGAACGGCCAGTACGCGCAGAAGCACAACCCCTGGTTCGCCTTCAAGAACGTGCCGCTGGGCACAGGTAAGACGTGGGCCCAGTTCCCGCAGAACAACTTCGCGGCCCTGCCGAACCTGTCGTTCGTCGTCCCCAACCAGTGCAACGACATGCACTCGTGCTCGGTGAACACGGGTGACACGTGGACGAAGAACAACATCGACGCCTACGCGCAGTGGGCCAAGGCCAACAACAGCCTGCTGGTGCTGACCTGGGACGAGGACAACTACCTCGGCTCGAACCAGATCGCGACCGTCTTCTACGGCGCGAACGTCAGGACGGGGACGTACTCCACCGCCTTCAACCACCACCACCTGCTGCGCACCTTCGAGGACCTCTTCGGGTCGGCGACGCACGCGGGGAACGCGGCGAACGTGCAGCCGATCAGCGAGGTGTTCACCACCGGATCCACCCCGACGCCGACCCCCACACCGACGCCCACCCCCACCCCCACGCCGACCCCGACTCCCACCCCGACTCCCACTCCCACCCCCACCGCGGGTGATCTGAAGCTGGCCAACCCCGGCCCCCAGACCTGCAAGTTCAACCAGTCATGCACCATCCAGCTCACCGCCACCGGCGGCAAGGCCCCGGTCCGCTACGCGGCCACGGGCCTGCCCCTCGGACTGACCGTCGACGCCGGCACGGGCCGGATCAGCGGGAAGCCGTGGTCCGTCGCCACGGTCCAGATCACCGCGACCGCCACCGACTCCACGGGCGCGACCGTCACCGCCGCGTTCCCGCTCACCGTCAACTGGTTCTGAGAGGACCCTCCGTGTACCTGTCGACCAGCCGGGCCGCCGACGCCGCCACCTCCGCCGCTGCCGTGGAGGCTCCCGCTCCCCGGGGGCCCCTGCGGGCCGTGCCCGGCACGGTGATCGCGCTCGGCCTGGTCAGCCTGGTCACGGACGTCTCCGCGGAGATGGTGACCGCGGTCCTGCCGCTGTACCTGGTGGCCGGACTGGGCATGTCCCCGCTCGCGTTCGGCGCCCTGGACGGACTCCACCAGGGCGCCACCGCGCTGCTCCGCCTCGTGGGCGGCCGGATCGCGGACCGTACTCGGCGCCGCAAACTCGTCGCGGGCGCCGGGTACGCGCTGTCCGCCGCCTGCAAGGGGGCGCTGCTCGTCGCCGCCACCCCCTGGTCGGTGGCGGCGGTGCTCGCCGCCGACCGGGCGGGCAAGGGTCTGCGCACCGCCCCGCGCGACGCGCTGATCTCGCTGTCCTGCCCGCCTCGGGACCAGGGCCGCGCCTTCGGCGTGCACCGGGCGCTGGACACGACGGGGGCGCTGCTGGGGCCGCTTGCCGCGTTCGGGGTGCTGTGGGTGGTGGTGGACGGGTACGACGCCGTGTTCACCGTCGCGTGCTGCGTCGCCGTGTTGGGGGTGGCGCTGCTCGCGCTCTTCGTACGGGAGTCCCCCGCGGCCGCTCCCGCGCCCGCTGCCGGGCGGCCCGCTCGCTCCCCCGGCTCCCCCCGCTCCGGGGCCCCCGTGCGCACCCTCCTGCGCGTCCCGGAGCTCCGCCGACTGTGTCTGACCTCTGCCGTGCTCGGCCTGTTCACCGTCGGCGACGCCTTCCTCTACCTGCTGCTCCAGCGCCGGCTCGACCTGCCGGCCGCGTACTTCCCGCTGCTGCCGGTCGGCACGGCGGCCGTGTTCCTGGCCTCCGCCGTGCCCGCGGGCCGGGTCGCCGACCGGCTCGGTCGCGGCCGGGTCTTCCTCTGCGGCCACGTGCCGCTGGTCGGCGCGTGCCTGCTGCTCCTGCTCCCGGTGCCGGCCGGGCTCCCGCTCGTCGTCGGCGTCCTCGTGTTCCTCGGCCTGTTCTACGCCGCCACGGACGGGGTGCTGATGGCCGCGGCGGGGGCGGTGCTCCCGGCGGAGTTGCGGACCACCGGGCTCGCGGTACTCCAGACGGCGCAGGCGCTGGCCCGCTTCGCGGGGTCGGTGGCGTTCGGGGCGGCCTGGACCGTGTGGGGGCCGGGTCCGGCGCTGGCGGCGGGGGCCGGCGGGCTGCTGCTGTCGGTGGCCTCGGGCGGCGTGCTCGCCGTGGTCCGCGGGCGCGGACCACGCGCGTCGTCGTAGGGTCGAGGCATGGTGCTCGAAGGCAGGGTCGCCCTGGTGGCCGGCGCGACGCGCGGCGCGGGCCGCGGGATCGCGGTCCAACTGGGCGCGGCGGGCGCGACGGTGTACGTGTCGGGGCGCAGTACCCGCGGGCGGCGTTCGGAGTACGACCGGCCCGAGACGATCGAGGAGACCGCGGAGCTGGTGACGGCGGCGGGCGGGGTGGGGATCCCGGTGGTCGCCGACCATCTGGTCCCTGCGGAGGTGGAGGCACTCGTGCGGCGCATCGACGCGGAACAGGGCCGCCTGAACATCCTCGTCAACGACATCTGGGGCGGGGAGCGGCTCTTCGAGTGGGAGAGCCCGGTCTGGGAACACGACCTGGACAACGGCCTGCGGCTGCTGCGCCTCGCCGTGGAGACCCATGCCGTCACCAGCCACTACGCGCTCCCGCTGTTGCTGCGCGAGCCGGGCGGGCTGGTGGTGGAGATGACGGACGGCACCGCGGACTACAACGCGAGCCGCTACCGCAACTCCTTCTTCTACGACATCGCCAAGTCCTCGGTGCTGCGGATGGCGTTCGCCCTGGGGCACGAGCTCGGTCCGCGCGGGGCGACGGCGGTGGCGCTGACCCCTGGCTGGTTGCGGTCGGAGATGATGCTGGACGCCTTCGGCGTGAAGGAGTCGAACTGGCGCGACGCGCTCTCCGCGGTCCCGCACTTCGCCATCTCGGAGACCCCGTCGTACGTGGGCCGCGCGGTGGCCGCCCTCGCCGCCGACCCGGACGTCTCCCGCTGGAACGGCCGGTCCCTCTCCAGCGGCGGCCTGGCGGGGGTGTACGGCTTCACGGACCTCGACGGCAGCCGCCCGGACGCCTGGCGCTACATGGTCGAAGTCCAGGACCCAGGCCGCCCGGCGGACGTCACGGGCTACCGGTAGGCCGTCTCTTTCGGATCTTGCGGGTCAGGCTCGGCAGGGGCACCTCCCAGCCCACTGGCGTCGCCATCAGAATCCGCGGAAGACGCCCTCGGGATCCTCGACCGCCGCCTCCGCGTAGTCCTCGAAGTCCATGTTCGCGAGGGAGAGGTTCGCGTGGACGTCGTGGACGCCGGCGGGGGCGGTGCGGAACTCGCGGGCGGGCGGGGAATCGACGAGCTGCCCGTAGTACTCGGGGTCGAGGTGCTCGTCCTCGTCCTCCGCGCGGACGTGGAGCGCGAGCAGCGCGCGGTGGGGCGACGTCATGGTGGTGCGGTCGGCGACGAACACCACGCTCAGCTCCTCGTCCCGGCCGACGGCTGCGAGGACCTGCTCCGGCGTGGCGCCGGCCCAGGACGGGTCGTCGGCGAGGTGGACCCGGGCCTCGAAGTCCCCGTCGAGACCCCACGGCCGGCCCAGCTCCTCCGTCACGCGTCGCCAGGCCGCCTCGTCGCCGTAGTCGGTCCTGACGATCAGGGCGGCGAACTCGTCGCGTCCCTCGATGTCGGACGGCATTCCGGCCCCTCCTTCGTTCATCGGGCAGGGTCCGTGATCGTCATCGAGCACCACCAGGCCATGGTGGCGCACGCCGACTGGCCGATCGACATCGGCCCGGGCGGCGGCCACGACACCCGCCGGATGGTCTTCGAGGGCACCCCGTCCACGCTGGTGGCGGAGGCCGACACGCTGACCGCCCGCCACCTTCGGGAGTACGTCAACAGGTGCTGAGCCCGGGGAAGGTGAGCTCGCGGCCTGCGCCGAGCGGGGCGAAGAACCGGTCGACGTCGGCCGCGGCGACCTCCTCCAGCCGGGCCGGCGACCAGCGGGGACTGCGGTCCTTGTCGACGACCTGGGCCCGGATGCCCTCCACCAGGTCGGGCGAGGTGAGCGCGTTGCAGGACACGCGGAACTCCTGCGCCAGCACCTGCGGGAGGGTCGTCAGCTCCGCGGCCCGGCGCAGCGCGGCGAGGGTGGTCTTGAGGGCGGTCGGGGACTTGGCCAGGATCGTCTCGGCGGTCTCCTTGGCGGCCGGGTCCCCTTCGGCGTACAGCCGCTCGACGATCTCCTCGACGGTGTCCGCCGCGTGGCAACGGTCGATCCAGGCCCGTCGCTCGGCGAGTTCACCGGGCGGCGGGACCTCGGCATGGCGCCGGAGGACCTCCGCGGCCGGGGCGGCGGCGAGTTCCGCGGTCAGCTCCGGGAGCGCGGCGGCCGGTACGAAGTGGTCGGCGAGCCCGCACAGGATCGCGTCGGCGGCGCCCACCGCGGCTCCGGTGAGGGCGAGATGGGTGCCCAGCCGGCCGGGGGCGCGGCCGAGCAGCCAGGTGCCGCCGACGTCGGGCACGAAGCCGATGCCGGTCTCGGGCATCGCGACGCGGGAGCGTTCGGTGACGATGCGGACGGAGCCGTGTGCCGAGACCCCGACGCCGCCGCCCATGACGATGCCGTCCATGAGGGCGACGTACGGCTTCGGGTAGCGGGCGATGTGCGCGTTGAGCCGGTACTCGTCGCGCCAGAAGTCGGCGGAGGCGGTGGTCCCGGCCTTGGCGTCGTCGTGGATGGCACGGATGTCCCCGCCCGCGCACAGCCCGCGCTCCCCGGCTCCGCGGATGAGCACCTGGTGGACGGCCGGGTCGTCCTCCCAGGCGGTGAGGGCCTCGTCGATCCGCAGCACCATGGGGTGGGTGAGGGCGTTGAGGGCCCTGGGGCGGTTGAGGGTGATCACCCCCGTCCGTCCCCGGACCTCGAACAGGACGGTGTCGCCGGTGTTCCCGGTGTCGTCTGAGCTCTTCACACGGGCCAGTATGTAGCGTGGAGCGGTATGCGGAAGATCATCCTGATGAGCGGGATCTCCCTGGAGGGCTTCTTCGAGGGCCCCGAGCGGCAGATCGACTGGCACTGCGTCGACGAAGAGCTGCACCAGCACATGAACGACGCGATCCGCCCGATGGGCGGCCTGCTCAGCGGCCGTGTCACGCACGAGCTGATGACCGACTTCTGGCCCACCGCCGACGCCGACCCCGCCAACGCCGGGGCGGTGGCCGAGTTCGCCGGGATCTGGCGGTCCGTGCCGAAGTACGTGTACTCGCGCACCCTCCCGCCGGGCGGGGCCGACTGGAACACGACCGTCCTGCGTGACGTGGTCCCGGAGGAGGTCGCCGCGCTCAAGGCGGCGCCCGGGGGCGACCTGCTCCTGGGCGGGTCCGATCTCGCCGCCACCTTCCTGCGCCTCGACCTCGTGGACGCGTACCGGATCTACGTGCACCCGGTGCGCATCGGCCGCGGCCGGCCGCTCTTCCGGCCCGCCGACGCCCGCGTACCGCTGCGCCTGACGGGCTCGCGCGCCTTCGGCAACGGCGTGGTGCTGCTGACCTACGAGCGCCCGTAGGCGCCCGGCGTCTGCCCGAAGGCCCGCCGGAAGACGTCGATGAAGGCGCTCGCGGACGACCGGCCGCAACGGTGCGCGACCGCCGTCACCGGGGTGTCGAACGCGAGCAGCCGCAGTGCGTGGTGCAGCCTCAGCTGGGTGCGCCACTGCGGGAACGTCCTCCCCAGTTCGGCGCGGAACAGCCGGCTCGGCGTCCGCTCGCCGGCCCCCGCCCCGGCCGCCGAGGCCAGGGCCGCCGGCCCCCGCGGGTCCCCCGGGTCGGTGTGCAGCAGCGCGCACCGCCGCGAGGCGCGGGCTCGGCCCCGACCCGGGCCGCCGGGACCGACTCCGGCACGCCCCCCCGGCCGGAGGATGCCCCGGCGGCCGGTCTGGAGGAGGGCCGGCGGGCCTTCCTCCGGCTCTCCCTGGTGGTGGTCGGTCACCCTGGGCCAGGACCACCTCCCGACGCGCATGGGCACGGCGAGCGGGGTCACGCTCGGCCTGACCGTCAGCGTGGGCGGTCTGGCGAGCCCGCTCATCGGCGCGGCCGCGGACGCCGCCTCGCCGCGCACGGCGCTGCTGCCGCCGGCGGTGCTCCCGGTGCCGGCGTGGGCGCCGGCCCGGCGGCTGCCGGAGCCCGCCGCCGAGCCGGAACCGGCCCGCTGAGGTCAGTTCCGGGGCCGGGCCCGGTGCGCCTTCCAGGCGTCCAGGGCCTCGGCCCGGGTCCCGCCGGGATGGTCGGCGTGCCAGGCGCGCAGGAAGCGGTTGAACTCGAACTGGGCCGCCACCTCCTGCGGTTCGGCCGCCCGGGCCCGCGTGGCGTGCCAGTGGGCGACGGCCTCGGCCAGGGTGTGTCCCGCGTGCCGGGCGACGTACTCCCGCATGAAGGCGTCGAAGTGGAAGCCGGGGCCGATCTCCCGCGTGAAGTACTCGCGGAGCACCTGGCTGCACCGCTGCCCCGGCGGGATCACGGTCGCGCCGTCGACGGGCGCGGCGAGCTGGCGTGCGGTCCGGCGCGCGGCGGGTCGCGCGGGCGCGGCGGGGGCTGTCGCCGGTCCCGTCGTCGGCGCCTTCGCCGGTGCCTTCGCCGGTGCGAGCAGGCCGTCGAGCGCTGCGGCGAGCCGGGCGGTGACGGCGACCTTGCCGCCCCCGGCCGACAGCCCCATCTCCCGTGCCAGCGAGCTCAGTTCGGCCAGCGTCCAGTACCAGCGCAGCAGTTCGGCTCCGGTCAGCCGCGGAGTCAGGGCCGGACGGGATTCTTCCATATTCGCACTCACGTTCGCATCGTAGCGAGAAACGCGGATCCTGGAGCCCGGAACTCGTAAGTTGGACTTGTAAGTTTGACTGTATGTCCTCTAGGTTCTGATCATGCCCTCAGAAGCCCCCCAGCCCCGCGACATCGCGGAAGATCTCCAGCTGGCCATCGGCATGCTGGTCCGGCAGATACGGGCCACGACCGGCGGCGGCGTGAGCCTGTCGCAGATGTCCGTGCTCAAGCGGCTCGACCGGCTGGGCCCCTCCACCGCCACCGACCTGGCCCAGGCGGAGAAGATCCGGCCGCAGTCGGTGATCGCCACGGTGAACGGCCTCCAGGCCGACGGCTACGTCACCCGGAGCCCGCATCCCACCGACGGCCGCCGGCTCGTCATCGCCCTCACCCCGGAGGGGGAGGCCCTCGTCCGCGAACGCCGCGAGGCCGGGCAGGGCCGGATCGCCGAGCTGATCGCCGAGCGGCTGAGCCCCGACGAACAGCACCTGCTCGCCGAGGCGGTACCGCTGCTGCGCCGCCTCTCCGAGGACTGAACCGGCCAGGAACGAACCACCTGCCACCGACCACCCGCCCGAAGGAGCCCGTATGACCGCCACCGACCCCAACCGCCTCGCCCTCGGCGACGACACCGCACTGGTCCTCATCGACCTCCAGACCGGGATCCTCGGCCTGCCCACCGCCAAGCCCTCCGGCGAGATCCTCGCCAAGGGCGTCGAGCTCGCCGGGGCGTTCCGCGCCCGCAAGCTGCCCGTGGTCCTGATCAAGGTGGCCTGGTCCCCCGACGGCGGCGACCTGCCCACCGTCAACGTGGACCGCCCGGGTCCGGCCGCCGCGCCGCCCGCCGCGTTCTCCGAGATCCCGGCCGAACTGGCCGCCCTCGGCGACGTGGTCGTGACCAAGCGGCACTGGGGCGCCTTCACCGGCACCGAGCTCGACCTCCAGCTGCGCCGGCGCGGCATCCACCGGATCGTGCTGGCCGGGATCTCCACCAGCGTGGGCGTCGAGTCCACCGCCCGTACGGCCTGGGAGCTCAGCTACGACCTGGTCTTCGCCGAGGACGCGACCGCCGACATCGACGCCGATTCCCACGCCCACACCTTCGGCAAGATCTTCCCGCGCATCGGCAAGGTCAGCAGCACCGCCGAGATCCTCGCCGCGCTGGATTCCTGACGGCCCGGTCCCGTCCGGCACCTGGAATCGCGGGGTTCTGCGATTCATCAGGTGCACGGGGCCGGGTCCGGGTCCGGGGCCCGGACCGAGGCCAGGTGGCTGGAGCGCGGCGTGGCGCTGCGGGCTCGGCGAGCACGCGAAGAAGTTGCCCGTCCGCGTCAGCCGCCCACGGCGTCGTCGCAGGCCGGACAGACCAGGCCCACGTTCTGCCCGCCGTACCACGGGCCGCCCGGATGGTCGGCGGGCTTCCACGGGGACACCTCCATGGCGAAGGTGTCGTGGCCGCAGTACGTACGGGGGCCGGCGACTCCCACCGTCCCTGGGGCGGCGGGCGCCGCGTGGACGCGCAGCACGGACGGTTCCGCGTCGGCCGCCGTCGGCTTGTCGAGTTCGTACACGACGACAATCTCGCTCATACCCCGACCGTAGGCCGCCCCGGGCGGACCCGCGCCCCCGCTCGGCCGCTCAGCCGAGGCCGAGGTTGAGCAGCACGATGCCCGCCAGCACGGTGGCGCTCGCGGCGAGCCTCGCCCGGCCCAGCCGCTCCCGGAAGACCACGCTGCCGATCAGGGCGGCGAAGACGATGCTCGTCTCGCGCAGGGCCGACACGCCGGCCAGCGTTCCGTAGGCCTGCGCCCAGACCACCAGCCCGTACGCGGACAGCGAGAGCACCCCGCCGATCAGCCCGCGGACGGCGACGGGCCGCAGGTCGTTCAGCAGGGAGCGGCGGCGGACGGCGAAGGCGATGAGCGGGATGACCGGCGCCTGCAGCAGCAGCGTCCAGGCGACGTAGCCGGGCACGGTGTCGGAGTGGCGGACGCCCACCCCGTCGAGCAGGGTGTAGCAGGCGATCAGCACACCGGTGCCGACGGCGGCGCCGAGCGCGGGCAGGTGGCTGCGGCCCGGTACGCCGTTGGCGAGGGTCAGGCCGATCAGTCCGGCGGAGATGACCAGGACGCCCGCCAGCTGCCAACCCGGCAGCACCTGGCCGAGCAGCAGGGTGGCCACGACGGCGACCACCCAGGGCGAGGTGCCGCGGGCCATCGGGTACATCTGCCCGAAGTCGCCGAGCTTGTACGCCTGCAGCAGCATCAGTTGGTAGACCACCTGCAACGCGGCCGATCCCGCGATGAAGGGCCAGGCCCCGGCGGGCGGCACCGGGACGAAGCAGGCCAGGACGACGGCGAAGAGCAGGTAGGCGAGGTTGATCAGGGCGAAGCCGAGCAGCTTGTCCTTGATCGCGTGCGCCACGGCGTTCCAGCTCGCGTGCATGAGCGCGGCGAGCAGGACGACTGCGGGGACGAGCATCGTCATCGCTGGTGCGGCCGGCAGGGCCAGGGGCATGGGGGTGTCCATCAATGGCTCCGGTGAGTGGTGGGTGGGGAAAGGAGAGCGGCCCGCGGGCGGTGGCGGCGGCCGTGGCGGCCTCTGAACTCGTGGCGACGGCTGCGGCTGCGGCCGTCAGAGCCGGCCGCGGCGGCCGGCGCGGAGTCCGGCGCGGAGTCCGGCGACGAACCGGCTCTGGGCGTCGAGGCGTTCCGTCAGCTCGGCCATCATCCGGCGGACGGTGCGCGGGGAGATTCCCAGCCGGTTGCCCGCCGCCGCGTCGGTGAGGCCTCCGCCGAGCAGCCGGAGCAGTTCCTGCTGTGGGGAGTCAGACCCCGCTCGCCGGGTTCCGGGCCGGCACCGAGCGGCACCGCCGACTCCCCGACGGTGGTTGGTCGGCATCAGCCGGTAGACGCCCTCGGTCTGCCGGTCCGGTCCCAGCCCTTCGAGCGACATCCCCGCGGCCCCCCGTCCCTGTCATGTACGTCGTGCGTGCCGTACATGTCCTGCATCTCGTACCTGCGCGTGTGCGGCGGCCGGTACTTCGCGGCGCTGGGTGGTGCGCGAGGAACGGGGACGCGGGCGGGTCCGTGGGCCCGCGCCTGGTGAGGCACGGGCGGTCCGCCGGTCGGGGTCAACCCGATGATCTTGCCGGTTGCGACGACTCCGGGTGTGCACTCCAGATGAATTCCGGATGACTCGATCGGAACCGCCCGGCCGACCCGGAATCCGGGTGCGGCGGGGGATGTCCGGCCCGGAGGGTGGTCGTGGCCGCGCGCTGTCGGACCGCGGGGTCGCTCCCGGAGATCGCCCTGACGATCCGGCCGTAGCGCTCGGTCCTCTCCTGGTTCCGACCGGCGGAGGGGGTGGCCCCGGACCACGGGCCCGGCCGGTTCCCGGTGCTCGTCCGGCGCAGCAGGGGGTGGCAGGGGTGGGGCATTCCGGATGTCGACGGCGGCGGGGTGAAGGTCGGCGTCAGCGGGCCCGCCTCCCCGAAGCGCAGGCTGAGCCGCCCGGAGGCGAACCGGGCCGCCGCCCCCGTGGTCTGCGGCGGTTTGGCCGAACACGGCTTCGAGCACGCCGCCGCCGTCGGCTTGGCGGCGGCCCGACCGGCGCTGGAGGCCGCCACCGAGCTGCCGGTCCGGGCGTTCTCGCCGGACCGCGTCGGGGCGCGGGAGTGAGGAGGTGAGGAGCTCAGGAGCTGAGGAGCAGGGATCAGTGCACGTCGGCTCCTGCGGGGGTCTCGTCGAGGAAGCCGCCGGACTGGTGCTGCCAGAGCTTCGCGTAGGCGCCCTCGGCGGCGAGGAGTTCCTGGTGGGTGCCCTGCTCGACGATCGTTCCGCGGTCGAGGACGACGAGCCGGTCCATGCCGGCGACCGTGCTCAGGCGGTGCGCCACCACCAGCGCGGTCCGGCCCTCCATGAGGCGCCACAGGGCGTCCTGGACGAGGATCTCGCTCTCCGAGTCCAGGGCGCTGGTCGCCTCGTCGAGCAGCAGGATCGGCGCGTCGCGCAGGATCGCCCTGGCGAGGGCCACCCGCTGGCGCTGCCCGCCGGAGAGCTTCACCCCGCGTTCGCCGACCATGGTGTCGAAGCCCTCCGGGAGCCCGTCGGCGAACTCCGTGACGTGCGCCGCCTCGGCGGCGCGGCGGATCTCGGCCTCGGTGGCGTCGGGCCGGGCGAAGGCGATGTTCTCGCGCAGGGTGCGGTGGAACATGGCCGGGTCCTGGGGCACGTACGCGATCAGGCTGCGCAGGTCGGCCTGGGACAGTCGGGTGATGTCCTGCCCGCCGATGAGGATCCGCCCGGCGTCGATGTCGGTCATCCGCAGCAGCAACCGGGTGAGGGTGGTCTTGCCGCCGCCGGACCGGCCGACGAGTCCGATCTTCGTCCCGCCGGGCACGGCCAGGTCGAGGCCCTCGAAGAGCGGCTCCTTGCCGGCGCCCGCGTGGGTGAAGGTGACCCCGTCGAACCGCACGTCGGCGCCGCCGTGGAGCAGCGGTTCCGGCTTGGCCGGATCCCGTACGGTCGACGGCGTCAGCAGCAGTTCGGTGAACTGCGCGGCCTCCGTCATCGAGCTCTCCAGACGGCGGTAGATCTGATTGAACTCGAACATGATCCTCGTGGCGTTGGCGTAGTAGGTGAAGGCGACGATGATCGCCTCCACGCCGTGCTCCCCCGCGCCGAGGGAAACCGCGAGGAGCAGGCCGAGCGCGTTGGTGAGCACGGACATCGGCGCGACCACGGTGTCGATGCGCAGGTTGCCGTAGTCCCACGAGCGCAGCGTGAGCCGGCGCGACTCGGCGACCCGGGAGCGGTGTTCGGCGGCCTCGCGGTCCTCCGCGGCGAAGGCCCGGACGGTGTCCATGTTCATCAGGCTGTCGGCGACGTGGCCCGACACCCGGGCGATCGCCTCCTCGCGCTGGGCGACGAGGGCCTGACGGCGGCGGATGAGGGGGGGCGACGCACAGTGCCGCCAGCGCGATCATCACCAGGAGTCCGGCCACGAGCAGGGGTTCGTACTGCCACAGCACCACCGACGCGAAGACCAGCGGCACGAAGCTGCCCATGACCGAGAACGTCAGCGTGTCGACGAACTCCTCGAAGCGGGAGGCGAAGCTGAGGACCCGCTTGGTCAGCGATCCGGCGAAGTTGTCGTGGAAGAACGCCGCGTCCTTCGCGAAGAGTTCGTCCATGCCGATCACGTACAGCTGCTCGATGCCGCGGGCGTCGAGGCGGTTCAGGCAGTGGAGTCCGACGCGCCACAGCGTCTCGGCCAGCAGCAGGACCCCGGCGAAGACGAGGACGTAGGGCAGCGCCGACCCCAAGGCCGCGCCGCCCCCGCCGCCTTGACCGTCGTCCCCGACGATCCGGCCGACGAGCTTCGCGACGATCAGCGGCGCGATGTAGAAGATTCCGATGTTGCCCAGGGCGGGCAGCAGCATGGCGGGGACCGTCAGCAGGCGCAGCCGTGCCAGCTCCCGCCCGTAGTAGCGGAGCGCGAGGAGCACGGGGCCCCTGCGCGGTGATGTTCCGTGAGATTCGGCTGATCCCATCCCAAACCCTGTGTTGAGGTACCAACAGGACAGGAGTCGGAGTGTCCCGCAAGGGCGCCCGCGCAGTCCAAGCCTTTTTCGGACGGTCTCCCCCGCCCTGCCGCTGTCCGACGAGGGCGGGGGTTCGGGGCCCGGTCTCAGTCCGCGGGGGTGTTGCGGCGTTCGCGGGCGCGGCGGATGTCGTAGGCGAAGAACCTCCTGACCGCGCCGCCGAGTTCCTCGGGGCCGGTGAAGCCCCGGCGGGCCATTTCTGCCACCGGTGAGGTGCCGCTGCCCTGCCAGTGGCGCATGAAGAGGTTCGCGCACATCACGGGCGGTGGCACGGCGAGCCGGGGGCCGGCCTCGTCCGCGGCCTCGTCGGCGCGGGCGACGAGGGCGCACCACTCGTCCCAGCGCTCGGATGTGCGCAGCCGGTCCAGGACCGCCGGTCTCCAGTCCATCGACTGCCACACCGGCCACACCCGCACCATGAGGAGGCGGGGCCGGTCGGAGGCGCCGGCCCCGTCGGCGGCCTCCGCCTCCGTCAACCAGGGGGCGAGGGACGGCGGCAGCGGGGAGCGGTCGTCGAGCCCGAGCTTGGCCGTCCCGTACTGCTCCAGGGTCATGCCCCGGTCGGCGGCGAACTCCCGCAGCATGCCGGTCAGGACGTCCTCGTGCAGCGCCGGGTAGTCCGGGTCGTACAGCCGGGCCGCGTTCAGGACGTCGAGGTCCGACATCCACCGGCCCGGGGCGTGCTCCCGGCGGGTCCCTCGGACCAGGGCCTGGGTGCGGCTGATCCCGGTGACGGGGACCTCGGGGGTGGAGGCGGCAGGGGTGGAGGCGTCGGGGCTGGAGGCGGCAGGGGCGGGTGCCGTCGCGGGACGGTCCGCGACCGCCCGGAGGGCCGCCGTCGCGTCGAGCCGTTTGAGGTCCCAGACGCCGGAGCCGATCATCTCCTCCAGCGTCCACAGGGCCTCGTGGTCGCACTCGTCCAGGGCCCGCTCGATGTCCTTCCAGCCCCGGTGGGTGAAGGGCATGGCCGCTGCCGCCGCCACGATCCGCCGCCCGGCCTCCGCCGGGACCAGGTCCTGCTCGGCTCCCTCCTTGCAGCCGTGGCGCAGGTTCACCAGGGCCACGGTCTGTGCGGGGTACCCCATCTCGGCGGGGCCGTGCAGGACGCCGACCTCGTCGTCGCCGTCGATCTCGCCCGAGGCGTACATCCCGTAGACGGTGCCGAGGCCCCGCATGCCGCACGGGGCCAGTTCCGCGGCGCGCAGCGCCCCCATGCTCGCGGCGCCGACGACGTCCACGCCTTCGGTGAGCACCTGGAGGATCTCCTTGTGGCCGACGGACCGCCGCTCCCGGAAGTAGCCGTCGATGACGACGGCTACGTCCCCCGGGTGCCACCGGTCCGCCAGGAGATCGCCGCGGCCGGCGGGTGGCCGGACCTCGGCGTCCGGGAGGACGGCCCGGACGTCGGCCGCGGAAAGCGTCGGCCCCGCGTAGACGACCACCTTGGGCGTGCTCACTACAACACCTCCGGACATACGCGGCTCCCCGGTGCGACGACCTTGACGACGGGGACTCCGATCTCGTCCCGTGTCAGGTCGACCACGAGGGGCGGGTGGGAAAAGGCATCGGCCGCCTGCCGGACCACGTGCGCGAGGTCCCCGACGAGGCTGTCGTGCCGGGCGGGCTCGGGCACCAGGCCGGCGATGTCGGCCGCCGGGGCGGACCGGGCCTCCTTCAGGCGGCCGACGTCGGCCTGACCGAAGTCGTCGCGCAGGTCGTCCCGCGCCCCCGCTATGTACGCGAGTCTGGCCTGCGCCGCTTCGGAGACGGCCCGGGTGAGGGCGATCTCCGTGCTGAGGTGGCATCCGAACCCGAACATCGGAGCCGGGTAGTCGTGGCAGGCGACCCAGGCCAGGAAGCACGGCAGCCCGGTGGGCGAGGGCACGAACCGCACTTCGAGGGTGACGTCGGCCTTCTCGATGAGCGTGCACATGTCGTCGGCCACCGCCGACCCGGCGGTCCGCGGGTCGACGCGCACGCCCATCTCGCCGCCCCGTTTGACGGCCGCGGTCATCGCGTCCCGCTCGATGATCTCGCAGAGGGCGTGGAGGGTGGCCTCCACCAGGGTGTTGCCGCCGGCCAGCCCGTTCGTCGACTCGAAGAACACCGGCGGGTTCCAGTCGGTCTTCTCCTCCAGCGACAGCCGGGCGAGGTTCACGGGGACGAACGTCCCCGCCCCGTCGACGAGCGACCTGGCCCCGACCCAGTCCAGCGGGAGCCCGTCGTGCAGGAGGCTCGGTACGCAGGGGGCCAGGGCGCCGACGTCGTACCCCAGTTCCGGGCCGAGGTCGCGGGGGGCGGCCGTCATGACGGGGGTGACGGGCTGTTCCACGTGCCAGGTCTCGACCGACTCCATGACCGCGGACAGTTTCGCCAGCTCGGGGGTCATCCCCTTGCCCTGGGATACGGCGAGGGTCCGGGACAGGGGGCGCACGGCCTGGAAGGTCGGGATGCCGATGGTGTCGAGCCGGGTGATGTCGGCGACCCGGGTGACGCCCACCTTCGCCGCCGCACGGCTCACCATCTCCCAGGTGGCCTCCGGGGTCCTGGCTCTGTTCGTCCCCGGCAGGCGGAGCACGGAGCGGTCCTGGGGCGAGGCGAGCCAGGACAGGGTCTGGTCTTCGGTCTGCACGGTGAGGGACTCCCTGGGGGTCAGAGGTTCCGGGTGCGCCGCAGCATCGCGCGGCCGGCGACGAAGTTGGCGACGAGGGCGACGGCGGCCAGGACCACCAGGGAGGGCCACGCCTGCTCCAGGCCGAAGATCGCGGCGTCGCGCATCCCGGTGACCGCGTACGAGACCGGGTTCACCGTCGAGATCCACCGCAGCACGGTGGGCAGTTGCTGCGACGTGGACATCGAGGGCGCGGCGAAGACGAGGACGGGCACCGAGATGCTGGTCAGCACCATGAAGGTGCGGTAGTCCTTGATGAGGACGGCCGCGGCGAGATACAGCCCGTTGAAGGCCACCGACGACAGGACCAGTGCGAGCAGCAGCCAGATCCAGTGGGACGCCTGGAACGGGTAGTCGAAGATGAGCGCGGCGACGGCCATGGCCAGCAGGCTCTGGGCCAGGACGAGCGTGACCCCGGCGAGCAGTTTGCCGGCGAGGAAGCGGGACCTGCGCAGCGGCCAGCTCCACAGCTGGGTCGACACGCCGCTCATCTCCTCCTGGAACATCGCCATGCCGGTCGTCCCGGAGGCGCTGACCACGGACATCGAGAGCACCATGGGGAGGAGGAAGACCGAGAACGGCAGGGTCTCGCCCCGGTAGACGATGTTCCCGACGACGTTGCCGAGGGAGGTGTTCACCAGCAGCAGGTACACGAGCATGGGGGTCAGGCCGAGGATGAGGTTGACCCGGTTGCGGGCGAGGAGCGCGTACTCGCGGTAGAACACGGCGGTGAGGTCGGCCGGTTTGCCCGTTCCGACCGGCGCCTTGGTCTTGAAGTCCAGTTCGGCCACGGTGTCAGCCCCCGTTCCCGGTCATGCGCAGGAAGACCTGCTCCAACGAGTCGGTGACGGTGGAGATGTCCGAGATCGCGACTCCGGCGTCGTGGCAGTGCCGTGACAGCTGCGGCAGCACGTCGCGGACCTGCGCGTTCTCGATGCGCACGTCGGTGTCCTGGATGCTCGCGCCGAGTCCGGCGGTGTCCGCCCACTCCTTGACGACCTTGGCCGCGACCGCGTCGTCCACCTTCACCCGCAGATGGGCGCCGCCGAACTCCTGCAGCAGCTCGCTCGGTTGGGCGAAGCGGACCACCTTGCCCTTGTTGATGACGAGGACGCGCTGGGCGTTGCGCTCCAGTTCCTCGATGATGTGGCTGGTCCAGATGACGGTCATGCCGTTCTCCTCGCGGAGCCACCGCACGAACCGCTCGATCTGGTGCCGGCCGGCGACGTCCAGGCCGGCCGAGGGCTCGTCGAGGATCAGGAGTTCGGGGATGGTCAGGAGCGCCCGGACGAGTTGCAGGCGCTGACGCTGACCGCCGGACAGCTGGAAGACGAGCTGTGACAGGGCGTCCTTCAGGCCGAGGTACTCGGCCACCTCCATCGCCCAGGGCCGGGTGGTCCGCCAGGACAGGCCCTTGAAGCGGGTGGCGATCAGCAGGTTGTCGAGTGCCGACAGCATCTCGTCGTACGGGGCGGACTGGTGCATCGCGCCGATGCCGGTCTTGGCGGCGACCGGGTCACGGGCGGGGTCCGCGCCGAACACCCGGATCGTCCCGGTGGTGGGAGGGGTGACGCCGCAGATCATCTTCATCAGGGTCGTCTTGCCGGCACCATTGGGTCCCAGCAGTCCGATGGTCTCGCCTCTGGCGATGTCGAATGAAATACCGTCGACCGCCGGCGTCTCTTTTCCGCGGTAGCGCTTTGTCAGTTCTTCGGCGTTCACCACGTGATTCGCCACGATCCCTCCTTCCACAATGCTCTTGATGGTTCATCAGGAATCAGGAATACCGATCGAGTCGCTGCGGGTGGACGTTACGCCTGTTGGCCACTGGGGAAGCGGCAGCTGCCCAAGCTGCCTTCGAACTGCCTCCGTACTTCCGCCCCGTTCGCGGTCCCGTTGCTAGCATTCGCAGCATGAGCCGTTCGGGAAATACCGAAGACCACGACGGAAAACCCGTCGTGGTTCTCGTGAATTGTGCGGGCGGCCCCGAATTGGAGATCGTCCGCAATGCTCTGACGGGACCGTTGAACACTCCGGCGGTGCTGATCCGGCCGGGCGAACTCCTTTCGACGCCCATGGCGCTGGACGTGGACACCGGTCTGCTGGACATCGCGGGGCGCCGGGTCAGACCGGCCGTGGTGTGGGTGCGACACGCCTCGGCCTGCGCCCTGCTGGCGCAGGCGCGGCCGGCGGGCTCGGTGACCCCGTTGCAGGCGGAGTCGTGGTCCGGGTTCCTGAGGCAGGTTGCGTCGACGGCGTCCACGGCCCTGCCCGGTGGCACGGTCGTCGGTCCGGGCCAGCTGACCCAGGCCCGGAGCCTGGGCGTGCGGACGCCCCGGACGGTGATCACCAACGACGTCGCGGCGGCGGCGCGCGCGGTGGCGGCGCCGACCCTGCTGGTCAAGACGCCGGACTTCCGGCTGTTCGAGCCGGACCGGGCCAACTGGCCGCAGTGCCAGCCGGCGGTGGTCGGCCGCGAGGCGGCCGGCGGCGTCCCGGCGGGCGACGGACGTCCCGTCGTCGTCCAGGAGTACGTGGCTCACGCCCGTGAGCTGCGCGTCTACCACCTCGACGGCGGGATCTGCGCCTTCGAGGTCCGCAAGCCCGATCCGTCGAGCCCCGTGACGGATCCCGACAGCGTCACCGTGACACGGGTCGAGTGTCCGCCGCGCGCGGCCGACGCGGTGCGCACCCTCTGCGCCGCGTGGGACCTGCGCTACGGGGCGTTCGACCTGCTCGTTCCGGACACCGGGGAACCGGTGTTCCTGGAGGCAAACCCGGACGGCGACTGGCTCTGGTTCGAACGCAAGGCGCGCTGGCACGGCGTCTCGTTCATGGCCGCCGTCATGGTCCGTGAGTTGTTCGTACGGAGTACGTCGTGAGGAGCTCGCGTTGATGACGTCGTTACGGGGCCCCGAGATCTCCACTCGGGGCCTGGTGCTCGTGGCCATGGTCGCTCAGGGTCATACGACCGACCGCGTGGCCCGTGCTCTGGGCCTGAGCAGACACACGGTGGGCGAGGAGATCAGCGTTCTCCTCGACCGGTTCAACTGCAGGAACAGGGCGGAACTGGTGGCCTACTGCTACGTCCACCGGATCCTGCCGGTCGGTATCTGGCCGCCGCCGTGCGGCCCCGTGAAAGAGGTGAGTGACGTGTTCGACCCCCTGTCCGCCCTGCGCGAAGCGGGACTTCCCGTCGACCAGCTGAGCATCGCGCAGCGCGACGTGCTGGCACGCCTGACCGAGGAGGAGACCGCCGTCGTCGTGTCCGTGCAGCACCGGCTGAACGAGGCGGACGCCGGGCCGGACGCCGAGGTGTGGGCCCACAACCTCAAGTTGCTCTGACCGCACGCCACTTGCCCGTACCACGACACGACCGAAACCCCCGGAGGAAGGACCCGCGTGAGCCGCAGACTGGTGGTCGTCCTCTTCCTCGACCTCGTCGGATGGACCCGGCTCGCCGAGCGGGTCGATCCGGAACCCCTGCAACAGCTGTTGGAGGAGTACTACGAGATCTGCTCGGTCGCGATCGAGGAACACGGCGGTGTGGTCGAGAAGTTCATCGGCGACGCCGTCATGGCGGTCTTCGGCGCGGACACCTCCCAGGAGGACGACGCCCTGCGCGCCCTGCGGGCCGCCACGCACATCCGCACCGCCGTCCGCGCGCTGCGCACCCCGGCCGCCGACGCGACGCCGGTCGAGATCCACTGCGGGATCGCGGCCGGCGAGGCCCTGGTGACGCGCTCGCCACGGGCCGGGATCCGTGTCGTCGGCGACGTGGTCAACCTCGCCGCGCGCCTGCAGTCGGTGGCGGTCGCCGGGGAGATCGTCGTCAACGAGACCGTGGCGCACCTGGCCCGCCCGCACTTCACCATGGCGCCGGTGCTGCCGGTGATGCTGAAGGGCAAGGCCGAGCCGGTGCCCGTGCTGGTGGTGACCGGAGAGGCCGACGACGACCCGGCCGGTGACGGCTCGCCCATGGTGGACCGCAGGGCCGAACGCCACCGGCTGCGCCAGGCCTACCACCGGGTCGCCAGGGAACGGCGGCCGGAACTGGTCACCGTGCTCGGGCCGCCGGGCATCGGCAAGACCCGCCTCGTCAAGGAGGCCGTCGACGACCTCGTGGCGGCCGGGGCCGGACCGATCGCCGTCTTCGGCAGTTGCCCCTCGTACGGCACGAACGGGAACTACGCGGCGCTCGTCGAGGTGCTGGACGCGCTGACCCGGCAGGCGCCGGCCGGCGCGGAGCTGCTGCGGGCCGACGAACGCGTCGCCGGGGTGCTGACGAGCCTGCGCGACGCCTCGCTCTCCCGCCTGGACGAGTCGGTCCCGGGCCCCGGTGTGGAGGAGGTGTCCTGGGCGGCGCGCGAACTGCTCACCGCCTCCGCCTCACGGCCGCTGGTCGTGGTGTGGGACAACCTCGCCTGGGCGGGGCAGTCGCTGCTCCGGCTCATCGGCGAGCTGATGGACGGCCTGCGGGACGTGCCGCTGCTGATGGTCTGCGTGTCGAGGCCGGAGCTCGCGGGACCGGACGGCCCCTGGTTCCCGCAGGACGCGGTGATCGACGTGGGTGCGCTGGTCCCGATCGACAGCGCGCGCCTCGCGATGTCGCTGGCCGGTCGGAGCCACGGCGACGAGGTGGAGCTCCACGACCTGGACCTGGTCGACCGGGTGGCGCTCTACAGCGCGGGCAACCCGCTGTACATCCGCCTGATGATGGACTGGCTGCGGGACGGCCGGACCCTCGACGAGGTACCTCCGACGATCACGGCCATGGTGGGCGCGATGATCGACCGACTGCCCGCGCCCGCCCGGCGGCTGCTGGGCGCTGCCTCCGTGATCGGCCCGGCGTTCACGCTGGAGCAGCTCGCGCTGCTGGGCGAGGAGGTGCCGGCCGCCAACGTGAACGCCCTGGCGGGCCACCGGCTGTTCCACGCGACGGCGGAGGAGGGCGGATACCGCTTCGTGCAGCAGCCCGTGCACGAGGTCGCCTACGGCAGGCTGGAGAAGGAGCAGCGCATCACCTGGCACCGGCGGCTGGCCGAGCGCGGTTTCAACCCGGGCTTCCACCTGGAGGCCGCGACCCGGCTGCTCGGGGGGCTGCGCCCGGACGACACGGAGCTGCCGGAGCTGGCCCGGCAGGCGGCCGAGGCGCTGCTGGGCGAGGGCACGGTGGCGCTGCGGCAGCGTGACGTGCCGACGGCGATCGGGCTGCTGGAGCGGGCGCTGATGCTGGCGCCGAACGGGCCCGACGGGTGCCGGTCGGTCACGGCGATCCGGCTCAGCGACGCCCTGATGCTCTCCGGCGACACCCGGCGGGCGCTGGACGTGGCCGCCGACGGCGCCCGGCCGGGTCCGGACGGCGAGGGCCAGATGCCCTGCCTGGTGCAGCGGTACCTGCTGGCGGCGCGGCTGGGCCGGGTCACCGCGGACGACCTCGGGAAGCTGCGGGCCGCGCTGGCCGGCGGTGAGCCCGACCGGTTCGCCTGGTGCCGGTTCGAGCAGGTGCGGATGCTGCTCCACCTGGACCAGGGCCGGTTCGGCGCGGCCGAGGAGGCGGCGTGCGCGGCGCTCGGGCACGCGCGGCTGATCGGTGACGCGTACGAGGAGGACCGGCTGCTCGTCGCGCTGTGCGAGATCCGGCAGTGGTCGCCGACGCCGATGGCGGAGAAGCTGTCGGGCTGTGCGGAACTCCTCGAACGGTTCGCCGCCGACCGGTTCCTGGCGTTGCCCGCGCTGGCCGCCCGCGCCCGCTGCCTGGCCCTGACCGGGGACCGGCCGGGTGCGCGCTCGGCCCTGGCCGACGCCGGATCCGTCGTCGAACAGCTCCGCTTGACCATGGGTCGGGTCCTGGTCGACCAGGTGGCCGGGCTGGCCGCTTCGCTGGAGGGCGGGCACGAGGAGGCCGAGGAACGGTTCCGCCGCGCGGCCGACGCCCTCGAACAGGCCGGCTACGTACCGGTCGCGCTGACCATGCGGGTGCAGGCGGCCCGTGAGCTCTCCCGGTGCGGCCGGGCCGAGGAGTCCGCGGAGCGGATCTCCCGGCTCCTGGAGCGGCGCGAGGAGATGGACGTCCGGGGGCGGATCCTGTGCCTGTCGGCCGTGGTGCTGGCCGCCGCCGGGGAAGGCCGCGCCGACCCGGCGCGGGGCGAGGTGTTGACCTTGCTGAAGGACATCGACGACCCCTGTCTGCGGGGCGAGGTCTGCTTCGACCTGGCCCGGGCCCACCGGTGTCTGGGCGAGACGTCCGAGGCCGGGGTCCTGGCCGGGCTGGCCGCCGACAGCTACCTGGCTGTCGGCGCCACGAGCCCTCTGGAGGCGGTGCGCGAATGGATGTGAACGACGTCCCCTGGCGGCGCGAACGGATGCCGCACCTGCTGGGGATGCCCGCGTGGAGCATGTCGCCCGACGGCGATCCCGGGGAGCCGGTGCCGACGGCCCTGTTCGAGGGGATCGACGCGCGCTGGGCCTGGGAGGGCGCCGACGGGGAGGGCGTACGGGTCTGTGTGCTCGACAGCGGTGTCGACCCGACGCACCCGCTGGTCGGCTCCCTCGACCGGGCGTGGCAGGTGGTGACGGTCGAGGGCCGGTCGCCGCGCGTGGAGGAGTGCGAGCCCGTCGACGCCGCCGGCCACGGGACGGCGTGCGCGGGGATCATCCGCGGCATCGCCCCCCGGGTCTCGATCAGCTCGCTGAAGGTCCTCGGCGACGGGAGGTCCGGCAGCGCCGCGGCGCTGATCTCCGGGCTCGCGTTCGCGATCGAGGAGGGGTTCGACGTGATCAGCATGAGCCTGTCGACGACCCGGGTCGAGTTCCGCGACCGGCTCACCGAGCTGTGCGACCGCGCCTACTTCCGTCGGACGACCGTGGTGGCGGCGGCGCACAACCTGCCCATCGAGAGCTTCCCGTGGAACTTCTCCTCGGTGATCTCGGTCGCCAGCCACGCCGAGCCGGACGGCATGCGCTTCTACTACAACCCCGCTCCGCCGGTCGAGTTCCGGGCCCGGGGGGTGCGCGTCCCGGTGGCGGGCCGCGGCGGCGGAACCGTGCGGGGCACCGGCAACAGCTTCGCCGCACCGCACATGGCCGGGATCGCCGCGCTCGTCCTGAGCAAGCATCCGTGGCTCACTCCGTTCCAGCTCAAGAGCGTCCTCTATCACTGCGCCGCGAACATACCGGTCCAAGGAGGCCGAGAATGAAACCCTGGTCGCACGAGCTCATGGCCACCGAGCGCCAACTGCTGCAGTCCGTGGTGGCGGTGGCCCGGTACATCTACGGGGCCGCCGCGTCCTCGGTCTTCATGGTGAGTCCCGACACCGGCGAGCTGATCTTCGCGGCGGTCGCCGGCGAGGGCGAGGAGGGCCTGGTCGGCAGGCGCTTCGAGCCCGGCACCGGCATCGCCGGCTGGGTCGCGGCCAGCGGGCAGCCGCTGATCACCGACAACGTGGCCGGGACCGAGCAGTTCGCCGGCGACGCGGCGGCCTCCACCGGGTACGTGCCGGCGAGCATCATGGCCGCCCCGCTCATCGCCGACGGGGAATGCATCGGCGTGATCGAGGTGTTGGACCGGCACGTCCACGACACGGGCTCCCCCGGCCGGGAACTCGACGACATCGAACTGCTGGGTCTGCTCGCGACGCAGGCCGCGCTCAGCCTCGCCCTGCTGCGGCGCAGCGAGCAGGCCGCGAGCGCGGTGCCGCGCATGGGCGATCTGGTGGCCCGGCTGTCGGAGCACGCGGTGCTGGACTCCTCCGATCCGCTGGCCCTGTCGCTGCTGGGCATCTCGCTGGACCTGTTGGACCGGCGGTCCCACCCCGCCCAGAAGGGGGTCTGACGGCCGCCGGAGACGGATCGCAGACGTCCCGGCGACGCGGCGGAGACGCTTGCGGAACGGGGCCCGCCTACGCTCCCGCGCATGGTCCCCACAGCCGAGGTCGAAGCGCCGTCGTTCCCCGAGATGCTGCGCCACAAGCGCGTGCAGGCCGGGCTGACCCAGCGGACGCTCGCCGACCTGTCGACGATCAGTCCGCGCACGATCCGGGCCCTGGAGTCGGGGAGGGTGAACGCGCGGATGCAGACCGTCCGCCTGCTCGCGGACGCCCTGCGGCTGGAGGGGCTGTCCCGGGAGTTGTTCGTCAACGCGGGCCTGGGCAGCGGCCGGCCGGGTCCGGCCGGAACGGATCCGTGGCCGTCGGTGCCCCGGTCGGTGAACGCCCTGCTCGGCCGGGACGTCGAGGTACGGGCGATGGTGGGCGCGCTGGCCTCGGACCACCGCCGCATGATCTCCATGTCCGGGCTTCCGGGGGTGGGCAAGTCGAGGGTGGCGACGGAGGTCGCGGTCCGGCTGAGCGCGCGCCGCGGCTGGCCCGTGCTGTGGATCGGGTCCGGCCCGGTGGAGGTCGACGGCCACGGCGCGGCAGCCGGTTCGCTGCTGAAGGCGTTGCGCCTGCTCGTCGAATCGCGGGCGCAGGACGTGTCCGCGGTGTGCCGGCTCATCGGCCGCAGCGAGGTGCTGCTCGTGCTGGACGGGGTCGCCGACGCGGGCAGCCCGGTCGCCGGCGTGCGGGACCTGCTGGCCTACTGTCCGGGGCTGCGCGTGGTCAGCACGTCCCGTACGCCGTGGCGGGTCACGGGCGTCCAGGGGACCGTGGTCCCGCCGCTGGCCGTGCCGGGCCCGGACTGGGAGGCGTCCCGGTCGTTGGACGTCCTCGCCGGGGTGCCCTCCGTACGGCTGCTGGTGGACCGGCTCTCGGAGGTGCGGCCGGGGTTCGCGCTCGGCCGGGCCGAGGCTGAGGCGGTGGTACGGCTGTGCCGGAGGCTCGACGGACTGCCGGTCGCGCTGGAGGCGGCGGCCGCCGGATCCCGGGTGCTGAGCCTGCGGCAGCTCGCGGACCTGCCCGACGCGTACCTGCTCGACCTGCCTGCGGCGACGCGGTCCGGCGCCGCTCCGAAGACGACGGGCCCGGAGACGATCGGGGACCTGGTCCTGGCCGGTTTCGAGCAACTGGACGCCGAGTTGCGCACGGTCCTGCGGGAACTCGTCGCCTTCGACGCGGCGCCCACGGTCTCCGAGGCCGCCGAGGCACTGCGCAGACCGCTCAACCAGGTGGTGGAGGATCTGGGCACGCTGATGGGCTGCGGGTTCGTCCGGGCCTCCCACGAGGAGGCGGAGACGCGCCTGCACCTGCCCGACCTGCTGAGGGCGGCCTTGGCCCGGCGGTGACGGCCGGGCGGGCACGGGTGCGTCATCCCAGGTGGGCGGCGAGGAACCGTTCGACCGCGGTGTAGTAGGCCTGGCGGTTGGCGGGCCTGGCAAGACCGTGTCCTTCGTCGGGGAACAGCAGGTACTCGTGCGCGAGCCCCTTCTCGGCGAGCGCCGCGACGATCTGCTCGGCCTCCGCCCGCGGCACCCGTACGTCGTTCGCGCCCTGGACCACCAGGACGGGGATGCGGATGTCGTCGACCCGTGACAGGGGCGAGCGCTCCCACAGCATGTCGCGCTCGGTCTCGGGATCGCCGACGTGGGCGTGCATGAAGGCCTGGAGCGGAGTGCGCGTGGGCGCGCCGGCCGCCAGCATGGTCAGCAGGTTCGACGGACCGCACTGGGTGATGGCGCAGGTGAACACGTCCGGTGTGAACGCCGCGCCGGCGAGCGCGGCGTACCCGCCGTACGAGCAGCCCATGATCGCGACCCGGGCGGGGTCGATCCCGCCCTCCGCCACGAGGTGGTCGAGCGCGTCGAGCAGATCGGTCTGCATGGCGGCGCCCCACTGCTTGGCGCCCAGGTTGCGGAAGTGCTTGCCGTAGCCGGTCGAGCCGCGGAAGTTGACCTGGACGCAGGCGTATCCGCGATTGGCCAGCAGCTGGGCCTCCTCGTCGAAGGCGAAGGTGTGCCGGGCCCAGGGTCCGCCGTGCACGTTCAGCACCGCGGGCAGGTCGCGGCGCTCGGCGCCGGGCGGCCAGGTCACGTAGCCGTGCACCGTGACCCCGTCGCGCGCGGTGAACGCGAAGGGCTCCATCCTGGACAGCCGGTACCCCTCCAGTTCCGGCTGGTGGCTGAAGAGCCGGCGCAGCCGTCCGGCCTCCCGGTCGTACACGTAGTAGAGGACGGGGCCCGCGCCGGTCACGACCGAGACGGTCCACAGCCGTCCGGAGCGGTCGGTTCGGTCGACGTAGACCTCGCCGTCGATGTCCAGCAGCGCGAGCTCGCCGCGGATCCGTCCGATGTCCTTGCCGAACTCCTCGTCGAGGAAGACGCGTTCGTCGCGGTCCTTGGCGAAGAGCACCGCCTGCGGCCTGCGGGTCAGCGGGTCCGTCTCGACCTGTTTGACGTCGTACACCGGATCCTCGGCGAGCAGGGTCCGCTCCCCGGTCGCGACGTCGACCTCGAACAGCCGGCAGGCGTTGGCCCCGATGGAGGACAGCAGGTGGCAGGTGGCGCCGTCGCGTGTGAATCCGATGACGCGCGTGCCCATGGCGTCCTCGTAGGGAACGTCGAGCCAGGGCGGCGTCGTACAGTCCGGCCGCCCGTCCGGCCCGTCCGGCGGGTCCAGGAAGACGGCGGTGCCGCCGTCGGGCTTCATCCTCGTGCCGCCGCGGACCTTCAGGTCGGTGTCGATGATCCAGCTCAGGTAGCCGGGGTTCTCCGCGACCTTGGTGAGCCCGCCCGTCACCAGGTCCAGGCGGTAGACGTCGTGCAGGCCCGGCCGGTCCTTGTTCAGCCCGATCAGCATGGTCGTCGGGTGCCACCGGTTGTGCGCCAGCACGCGTGCCTGCACCCCGTCGAACGGGGTCGCGCAGCGCTCCTCGCCGGTCACGAGGTCGACGAGGTGCACCCGCCAGCTCTCGTCGCCGTTCTCGTCGCGCAGGTAGAACAGCGTGCGGTCGTCGTGGCAGAGACCGTACGTGCGGATGCCGCGGCCCCGGTCGCGCGTGACGACCCCGGCCTCCTCCGGCCGGTCCACCGGCGCCACCCACACGTTCAGCACGCCTTCGTCCGGCGCCAGGTAGAGGAGGCGGGTCCCGTCCGGGGAGATCTCGGGCACGAGGCGGGAGGGGTTTCCGAACAGGACGGAGTGCGGGATCAGCGGTACGGCTTCAGTCGTCACGGTTCTCTTCCCAGGTGGCTTGCCGGCTTGGGCGCCCCGAGAACCACCACTCGGAAAGCTCGGGGAACTGCGCGACCGCCTCGTCGGTGTCGAGCGGCGGGTGCGGGTGGGTGGGCCGCTGCGGGTGGGAGGGCGGCTCCTCTGTGGCCTGTGCGGGGACCAGCGTCTGGGCGCGGAAGAGGCGGCTCATCAGCACCGGACTGGTCAGCAGGGCCCGCGCCATCCTGGCCCGCATCTGCCGCCCGGCAGCGGGCACGGGGGGTGCGGCGGGCGCGGGGGCAGGAGCAGTGGCAGGGGTGGCGGCCGCGGCGTCCCGCGGGCGGTCCTGCTCGGTCGCCATCCGCCACGAGGTGTCGGCCACTTCCGCGACGGCGGCCTGGAGCGCGGGCAGACCGGAGGGCTTCGCGCCGTGCTCCGCCCATGCCCGGTCCAGCCTCAGGGCGCTGAGCAGCGCGATGGACATCCCGTGCGAGTGGACGGGGTTCACGGCCGTCAGCGCGTCGCCGACGACCAGGAATCCCTCGGTCCGCGGCCGCCGTTCGTAGAAGCGTCTGCGGTTCGCGGTCGCGCGGAACGGCCTCACCCCGCCGAGGGGTTCGGCCGCGGCAAGCAGTTCCGCCACGACCGGTGAGCGCAGCGCGCGCACGCAGTCGGTGAACCCCCGCTCGTCGGTCGGCGGCGTCGCCTCGCGCGTGCCGGTAAGCGTGACGATCCACCGGCCGTCCTCGATGGGGAACAGCGTCGCGCCGTGGCCCGGCCCGCCGCCCTCCGGGCTCGGGTGCAGCATGACCGCCGGGATCCCGGCGGCGAGGCCGGCCGGCGCCCGGTAGATCCGGGTGGAGTAGGCGAGTCCCGGGTCGACCACCTCTTCCTCGACGCCGGGTCCGCCGATCGCGGCAAGCCACCGGTCCGCCCGCGAGCGCCGGCCCGTGGCGTCCACGACGACGTCGGCGTCGAGGCGCTCGGCGGCGCCGTCCTCGCCCGCGACCACGACACCCGTCACGTGCGAGGCGTCTCCGACGAGCCCGAGGACCCGGGTGCCCTCCCGTACCTCCACCGCGCCGCCGGCCAGCACCCGTTGCCGGATGACGTGGTCCATGAGCCACCGGCTGCACGAGACCAGGTGGGCGCCGGTCTCGTGCCGCCGGAACCAGCCGTCCGCGCTCAGTATCAGCGCGCCGTCCGGCAGCCCGCGCCGGTGCGCGCCACGGTCCCGGAGCTCCTCCAGGGTTCCCGGGAGCAGGGTTTCCAGCGCCTCTGCGCCGGCCGTGACGAGCACGTGGCTGTGGTGCGCCTGCGGCACGCCCGTCCGTACCTCCGGGCCCCGCGGGTACCGGCCGCCTTCGATCACGGTGACCTCGTCGACGTGACGGGAGAGCACCTCGGCCGTCAGTACGCCCGCGAAGCCTCCGCCGAGGACGACCGCCCTGGTCATGTCCGCGCGACGGGCTGGTCCGTCTCCAGGATCAGTTCGGCCTCGACCATGGAGGTGATGAAGGCGTCGACCTCCGCGCGGATCCGGGCCGTCATGACGGCGTTGTTCCCGGCGAAGACGAGGGACAGCTTCTCGCCGACCTCCTCGCGGTCGCAGTCGTCCTCCACGAGCACCCAGATCTGTGCGGCGGTCGCGTTCAGCGTGCGGAACTCGCCGGACTCCGTGTGGTAGAGCGAGACCCCGTCCGCGGTCTCCTGCCAGATGACCGCGTCACTGATGTGCAGGGACATCGCCCAGCCTCCTGTTCACCGGCATGATGGGTATGAGTTCGCCGACCTTGATCGCGGGGCGGGGCGTGGGGACGTAGGTCTTCCACTGTTCGTGGACCGCGTGCACCTCGCCGGTGGAGACCAGGCGGGGGACCGTCATCTCGATGTCGTTGCGGGCGAGTTGTTCGCGCGTCACCCCGGTCTCCTGCCACAGCTGCGTGGTGACGCCGTGTCGCAGGATCCGGCACAGGTGCCGGCTGTTGCGACGCAGGTCGCCGGATTCCGACATGTGGGCGGCCCGGCAGCCGCCGCCGCAGTTGGCCTTGATGTAGCACTTCTCGCAGTCCGCGTGGAACTCCCCGCCGAACACGGTGCTCCGGCGCATCGTGGTGAGGACCGGACTGGCGAAGATCTCGGAGAGCGGCTGCTTGCGGATGTTGCCCGCGTACTCGCCCTTGCCGGTGGTGAGCTTGCAGGGGTAGACGTCGCCGAGGGAGTTGACGTAGATCTCGTTGCCGCCCATGCCGCAGTTGCCCTTGACCGAGCACGGGCTGACGGGCCTCGGTCCGTCCGGCCTGAACTTGCCGGCGACCGGGGAGGTCCAGACGAGCTGCTGCACCCGCAGGTGGTCCTCCCAGCCGAAGCCGTCGGCGTCGTCGGCGCCCCGGCCGAGGTCGTTGTGGTTCATCAGGCGGACGCTGTGGATCTCGATGCCGTCGAGGAAGGCTGCGAAGTCCTCCAGCTCGTCGACCTTGTCCGAGGTGACGATGTGGTTGATGGCCGGCGTGACGCCCTCGGCGTTGAGCAGCTCGATCGCCTTGCGGGTCCTGGCGAACGATCCCTTGCCGCGGGTGCGGTCGTGCGTCTCGGCCGTGCCGCCGTCGAGGCTGATCGTGACCACGTTGAACAGCTCGGCGAAGCGTTTCGCCGTCGCCTCGTTCCGGATCATCGTGGCGTTGGTGATGATGTTGGCCTTCATACCGCTGTTGTTGGCGTGCTCGACGACCTGGAAGAGGTCCTTGCGGAGCATCGGTTCGCCGCCGGTGAAGACGAGGGTGCCGGTGCCGAGGCCGGCGATCTGCGAGACCAGGTCCATCGATTCGGCGGTGTCGAGTTCGCCCGGCAGGCACTTCTCGGACGAGGCGTAGCAGTACGGGCAGCGCAGGTTGCAGCCGTCGGTGATGGCGTAGTAGGCGATGCTCAGGGGCGGTTCGCCGAGCTTGATCTGCGGCTTGTTGCCGTTGAAGTAGACGATCCAGTTCAGGATGAGTTTGGCCAGGGCGCGCTCCGTCTCGGCGTTCGGCTCCAGCGCCGGCTGCTCCCCGCGGGCCTGCGCGACGGACAGGGCTTGGAGCACCCGGAATTCACGCCCGTTCAGGAGGCACCGGGCGGCCGCCTCCGGGTTGACCACGAGGTGGTCGTCTTCGTTCACGAAGTAGGTCAGATCCATCGGCACGTCGAATAGCGCCAGGTTCCGGACCAGGTTCCCTCGCATCCCGCCTCCTCTCTGAACCGGCACAGGCGCGGCCCGACGCGAGTGGCCGCCGGGCCACGCCTGTGAACTGTCGGACTACTGCTGCGCGTGACCGGAACCGGACCAGACGCCGCAGGCACACAGCATCGCGGCGTCCCAGCCCTCCTTCGAGGACTCGGGCGAGGACCACTCCTGGGAGTGGGCCACCACGTCGGGCAGGATCGCCGCGAGGCGGTTCTTGGTCGAGATGAGGACGGTGGTCTCCTCCTGGGTCAGGCTGGAGTAGAACTCCTCGAGTGCGGGGGCCATCGTGCCGCCGATGACACCGGCGGAACGGAGCGCCTCCAGGGAGTTGAAGCTCATGATTCCCACCCTTCGCTATGACGTTCGGTACGGGGACGCCACCGAGACTGCGCGTGGGAGTTCGGTGAAACAACCCCACGAATGTGGGTTGTGTCAGAGGCATGAACGAGGACATACGCGCGCGGGCGGCGCCGCTCCCGGCGGCGGGTTCCGGGGCCGGATTCGGACCTCCGGAACCGGCCACGCGAGGGTGTTGACGATCTCCATGCCGTGCCTCACGCTCATACCACAGCTGTTGTGAAGCTCATGTGAAGCGACCGTGGAAGTCGGCACCGGAGATCACCGACACGCCCAGTCGGCGGGCCAACGGTCCGTCGGACGACCCGAGAGGTGCGATGAACCCCACAGGCTTCGGCATCGTGCACGTATCGCTGCTGCCAGGCTTCGTATGCCGCACGGATCAGGGGGTCGCGGACCTCAGCGACATCCAGCAGCGGCTCGTCGCGGCCCTGGTGCTGGGCGACCACCCGATACGGCGTGGAGACCTGGCCGCGCGACTGTGGCCCGACGCCCCGCCGGCGCGCGCGGCGGCCCGATTACGGCAGACCGTGTGGCGGCTGAATCAAGCCACTTCCGGGGCGCTCCTGCACACCACGCACACCACCATCTCCCTGGCCGAACAGGTGGAGGTGGACTACAGGACCGCCACACGACTGGTCGCGGCGATGTCGGGAACCGGCGGAGCGGAGGTCGACGAGGACCGACAGCCTCAGCTGTGGGGCGCGCTGCGCCACCCCCTGTTGTACGGATGGGACCACGACTGGCTCGTGCCGTTCCAGGAGAAGTGGAAGCTCCAGCGCGTCCAAGCGCTCGAACGGCTCGCGGAGACGTTCCTTCAGCGCCGGCAGCACGCCACCGTGCTCGAACTGGCCGACGCCGCGGCCCAGGCCGACCCGCTGCGGGAGGGCCCCCGTCGCATCGCGGTCCAGTCGTGCCTGCACGTCGGCGAAGTCGCCGACGCGCACCGGCGCTACCGCCACTACCGGGAGCTCCTCTTCTCCGAGCTGGGCGTGGCACCGAGCGGCGCGATCCCGCAGCTGCTGAAGCAGGACCGCGAACGCCAGCTCGCCCTGACCGCGGAGTACTGACCCGGGCGGCCCGCCGGCCGGGCGGCGGCACCGATCGGAGCGCACCCTGGAGCCAGTGGCCCCGGACTTGTGGTCGGATCGGCGTCGCGGGGTAGACGGGGATCCGACGACAGGCCCCGGGGACTCGTCACCCCTGTCCGCGAGTAGGGACGAGAGATGACCGATCAGGAACTGACCTGGCAGGGTGCCGCCGCACAGTGGGACCGGCAGCTGTTCGACCGGGTGGCCCGGCGGCACTGGCCGGGAGCCGACCGGGTGCTGCCGAGGCTCGGGCGGGCCGCGAACCACGGGGTGCTGTGGGGCGCGTCCGCCGCGGTCATCGCCGTGGTCGGCTCGCCCCGGGCCCGCCGGGCCGCGCTGCGCGGAGCCGCCTCGCTGGCGCTGGCCTCGGCGACCATCAACAGCATCGGCAAGTGGACCGTGCGCCGGCCGCGGCCGCTGCTGGAGGGGGTGCCCGCCGTGCGGCAGCTCGCGACCCAGCCCCGGACCACCTCGTTCCCGTCCGGGCACTCGGCGTCCGCGTTCGCGTTCACCGCCGGGCTGGCGCTGGAGTCCCCCGGCTGGGGGGCGGTGCTCGCCCCCGTCGCCGCGGCCGTGGCGTTCTCCCGTGTGTACACCGGGGTGCACTACCCCTCCGACGTGGTCGCGGGCGCGGCCCTGGGGGTCGCTTCGGGATTCCTCGTACGACGGCTCGCGCGCGACGCGGAAGGGGCCCGCGTCGTTCCGGGCAACGAGCGGGCCGCCGCGGAGGCTCCCGCGCTGCCGGACGGGAGCGGGCTCACGGTGGTGGTCAACGCCGGGTCGGGCACCGCCGCCGATGCGGGGCTCGACGTGGTGCGCGCCCGGCTCCCCAAGGCCGAACTGGTCCATTGTGAGGGCACGGAGCTGCCCGCGGCGCTGGCGGAGGCCGCCTCCCGCTCCACCGTGCTCGGGGTGTGCGGCGGCGACGGGACCATCGGCGCGGCCGCCGCGGCCGCGCTGCGGGCGGGGATTCCGTTGGCGGTGTTCCCCGGCGGCACGCTCAACCACTTCGCCCAGGACTTCGGCCTCGCCGGCGCCGAGGACACCTGCCGCGCCCTGGCCGCCGGCGAGGCGGTGCGGGTGGGCCTGGGCCGTTTCACCCCGGGCCCGGGCGCTTCGGGGGGCGCTCCGGGGTACTTCGTCAACACCTTCAGCATGGGTTCGTACCCGGCCCTGCTGAAGCACCGTCTGACGTGGGCGCCGCGCATCGGGAGCGTGCCCGCCGGGCTGCTCGCGGCCTGGCGGGTGCTGCGCGAGGAGCACCCCGTACGGCTCCGGCTCGCCGGTCGGACCCGGAGCGTGTGGCTGCTGTTCGCGGGCAACGGCACCTACCACGGCTCCGGTCCGGCCCCGCGCAGGCGTGACCGTCTGGACGAGGGCCTGCTCGACCTCCGGCTCGCCTACGGAGGCGGCCGTCCCGGGCCCCGGTTGCTCGCCGCCGCCCTGGCGGGCCCGCTGACCCGCTCCCCCGTCCACACGGCCACCCGGCTGCGCTCGTTGCGGATCACGGAGATCCCGGAGGGCACCGCGTTCGCCCACGACGGCGAGTACGCCGAGGCCCCCCGCGAGCTGGTGCTCGATTCCCTCCCGGACGCCCTGACCGTCTACCGCCCGCACGTGTGACCCGCCCGCACGTGTGACCCGCCCTCAAACGGACGAGCCGGCGGTGGACCGCCGGCTCGGCTCCGGGCATCGTGCGACTGGTTGTGCGGCTAGTAGTAATGGCGGCGGCCGCCCACCGCGTGTCCGACGGCACCCAGGACCCAGAGGATGAGCCCGATCACCACGAGGATGAGCCCGATGGTCCACAGGATCGAGATGCCGAGGAGCCAGCCGACGATCAGCAGGATGATTCCAAGGATGATCATGTCGTACTCCCGTCTCGCACACCGCTCCTGCCCCGTTTCGGCGAGGGGATGCATGAGGCGACGCATGAGGCGACGCACGACGCGCATCCACCATGTGGCGGCGGATGCGCCTCCGTCCGAGGGACACGCCCCGTAGGTCTCGCCAGCCGGCGGACGCCCGGGGTCGACGATGGCCGGCGGCCGTACTTCGGCTGCCGGTCGCCGGGGTCCGGACGCTTGGGAGATCACGTGCACATCCTGCTCGCCGCCAGTGCCTTCAACAGCCTCACTCAACGTGTCCACGCCGAGCTGAGGGACCACGGCCACACTGTGACGGTCGAGCTCGTGCTGCCCGGCTCCTCCCTGTCCGAGGCCGTCCGCCTCCACCGGCCGGACCTCGTCGTGGCACCGATGCTGAAGACGGCGGTCCCCCGTGACGTCTGGTCCGCGCACACCTGCCTGATCGTCCATCCGGGCCCCGTCGGCGACCGCGGACCCTCCTCGCTCGACTGGGCCGTCACCGAGGAAGCGGACCGGTGGGGCGTCACCGTCCTCCAGGCCGACGAGGAGATGGACGCCGGCGACGTATGGGCGTCCGTCGACTGCCCGCTCCCGCCCGTCGGCAAGAGCGACGCCTACCGCGGTGAGATCGCCGACGCCGCGCTGGCCGCCGTCCTCCTGGCCGTCGAGCGCTTCGCCTCCGGCACGTACGTCCCGCAACGGCAGGGCACCGGCCGGGCGCGGCCCTACCTGCGCCAGGAGCAGCGCCGGATCGACTGGGCCCACGACACCACGGAGCAGGTGCTCCGCGCCCTGCGCGCCGCCGACTCGCAGCCGGGCGTCCTGGACGACCTGCTGGGCGGCCGGTGGTTCCTGCACGGCGGCCACCGGGAGGACGGGCTCCGCGGCCGTCCCGGGGAGCTGCTGGCGACCAGGGCGGGGGCCGTCTGCCGGGCCACGACCGACGGCGCCGTCTGGATCCCCGAACTGCGGGCCCGGCGCACGCCGACGGGGCCCGCTCCCGTCAAGCTGCCCGCCGTCCTCGCCCTGGGCGACGCCCTGCCCCCGCTGCCCGAGCTCCCCGCGCCCGCGGACGCCGGCCCGGAGGAGCGCGCGTGGTCGGACATCGGCTACCGGGAGCGGGGCGGGGCCGGATTCCTGTCGTTCTCCTTCCCCGGCGGCGCGATGAGCACCGAGCAGTGCCGCCGCCTGCTGGCCGCCTACCGGGCGGCCTGTTCCCGCCCGACCTCGGTGCTCGTCCTCGGGGGCGGCCGGGGCTTCTTCTCGAACGGCATCCACCTCGGCGTCATCGAGGCGGCCGCCGATCCGGCCGCGGAGTCCTGGGCCAACATCACCGCCATGGACGACCTGGTGGAGGCCGTGCTGACCACCACCGACCGGCTCGTGGTGGCCGCGCTCGGCGGCAACGCGGCCGCCGGCGGGGCGATGCTCGCCCTGGCCGCCGACGAGGTCTGGTGCAGGGCGGGAGTGGTGCTCAATCCGCACTACCGGCTGATGGGGCTGTACGGATCCGAGTACTGGACGCACACCCTGCCGCGCCGGGTCGGCGAAGCCGCCGCCGAGCGGCTGACGGCCGAGGCCCTGCCGCTGAGCGCCGATGCCGCCCTGCGGCTGGGGCTGATCGACCGGACGGTCCCGTGCGGCCCGCAGGAGTTCACGGCGGAGACCGTCCGGCTCGCGGTCCGGCTGGCGGCCTCGCCGGCCACCCGGTCCGCCATCGCCGGGAAGAAGGCGCGGCGCGACCGGGACGAGGACGTACGTCCCCTCGCCGCCCACCGGGAGGCGGAGCTGGCCCGGATGCGGGAGACGTTCCTCGACCCGGGGGCCCCGTACCACGCGCTGCGCCGCGCCTTCGCCCGCAAGGAGGCCGCGGACCGCACCCCGCCGCACCTGGCCCGTCCCGTGCCCGGCCGGCACACGGCCCCCCGGGCCGCGCGGCGGGACGGGCGCGTCACTGGACCGGCCCTGCAAGACAGGGCACCGGACCCCGCGGACTGCTAGCAAGAAGGGTGGGCCCACCCGCGCGAGCTTCCCCCGGCCGCCCCGGTCCGGGCCCCGACCATCCCCGCATCCGTCCCCAAGGAGCGCTCCTCATGGATGCAACAACCCCGAGCACGGTAGAGGACCCGCCGATCCACATCCTCTGGATCAACGCCGGGCTGAGCTGCGACGGCGACTCGGTGTCCCTGACGGCGGCGATGCAGCCCAGCATCGAGGAGATCGTCACGGGCGTGCTCCCCGGCCTGCCCAAGATCGCGGTGCACTGGCCCCTGATCGACTTCGAATGCGGCCCGGTGGGCGGCGCGGACACCTTCATCGAGTGGTTCTTCAAGGGCGAGCGCGGCGAGATCGACCCGTTCGTGCTCGTCGTCGAGGGGTCCATCCCCAACGAGAAGATCAAGCCCGAGGGTTACTGGTGCGGGTTCGGCGACGACCCGGAGACCGGTCAGCCCATCACCACCAGCGAGTGGATCGACCGGCTGGCGCCCAAGGCCCTCGCCGTGGTGGCGATCGGCACGTGCGCCACCTACGGCGGCATCCACGCGATGGAGGGCAACCCCACCGGCGCCATGGGCGTGCCCGACTACCTCGGGTGGAACTGGAAGTCGAAGGCCGGCATCCCGATCGTGTGCGTGCCGGGCTGCCCGATCCAGCCGGACAACTTCTCGGAGACCCTCACCTACCTGCTCTACCAGGCGGCGGGCTCCGCGCCGATGATCCCGCTCGACGACAAGCTGCGCCCGACCTGGCTGTTCGGCGCCACCGTGCACGAGGGCTGCGACCGCGCCGGGTACTACGAGCAGGGCGAGTTCGCCCACACCTACGACTCGCCCAAGTGCCTGGTCAAGCTGGGCTGCTGGGGCCCCGTCGTCAAGTGCAACGTCCCCAAGCGCGGCTGGATGAACGGCATCGGCGGCTGTCCCAACGTCGGCGGCATCTGCATCGCCTGCACGATGCCCGGCTTCCCCGACAAGTTCATGCCGTTCATGGACGAACCCCCCGGCGCCAAGGTGTCCAGCGCGGCCAGCGGCGCGTACGGGGCGGTGATCCGCAGGCTCCGTTCGATCACGGCGCACACCGTGGACCAGGAGCCGAAGTGGCGCCGCACCGGCCGGAAGCTGACGACGGGCTACCGCCCGCCCTGGTGACCGGCCCCGACCGTCCTCACCACCCCCGCCCATGAACTCCGCGCAGCACAGCAGCAAGAAGGGTCACGGCAGACAAGATGGCACCGAAGACGAACGCCGGCGGCGACGGCAGCGGCCTGGTGGAGATGGCCTGGGATCCGATCACCCGGATCGTGGGCAGTCTCGGCATCCACACGAAGATCGACTTCAAGCAGAAGCGGGTCGCGGAGTGCTACAGCACCTCCTCCGTCTTCCGCGGCTACAGCGTCTTCATGCGCGGCAAGGACCCCCGTGACGCGCACTTCATCACCAGCCGCATCTGCGGCATCTGCGGTGACAACCACGCCACCTGCTCCGTCTACGCGCAGAACATGGCCTACGGGGTGAAGCCTCCCCACCTCGCCGAGTGGATCATCAACCTCGGCGAGGCGGCGGAGTACATGTTCGACCACAACATCTTCCAGGAGAACCTGGTCGGGGTCGACTACTGCGAGAAGATGGTCCGCGAGACCAACCCGGGCGTCCTCGAACTGGCCGAGCGCACCGAGGCCCCGCACGCCGGCGAGCACGGCTACCGCACCATCGCCGACATCATGCGCTCCCTCAACCCCATCGAGGGCGAGTTCTACCGCGAGGCCCTCCAGGTCTCCCGCTACACGCGGGAGATGTTCTGCCTGATGGAGGGCCGCCACGTGCACCCCTCCACCCTCTACGCGGGCGGCGTCGGCACCATCGCCTCCGTCCAGCTGTTCACGGACTACACGAGCCGCCTCATGCGGTACGTGGAGTTCATGAAGCGGGTCGTCCCGCTGCACGACGACCTCTTCGACTTCTTCTACGAGGCCCTGCCCGGCTACGAGGAGGTCGGCCGGCGGCGCGTGCTGCTCGGCTGCTGGGGCGCGCTGAACGACCCCGAGTACTGCGACTTCACGTACGCCAACATGAGCAGCTGGGGACGGAAGATGTTCGTCACCCCGGGTGTCGTCGTGGACGGCAAGCTGGTCACCAACGACCTCACCGACATCAACCTCGGCATCCGCATCCTGCTGGGCAGTTCCTACTACGACGACTGGGCCGGCCAGGAGAAGTTCGTCACCCACGACCCGCTCGGCAACCCGGTCGACGCCCGCCACCCGTGGAACCAGCACACCATCCCCGCCCCGCAGAAGCGGAACTTCGACGACAAGTACAGCTGGGTGATGTCGCCGCGCTGGTTCGACGGCAAGGACCACCTCGCGCTCGACACCGGCGGCGGCCCCATCGCCCGCCTGTGGTCCACCGCCCTGTCCGGGCTCGTGGACATCGGCTACGTCAAGGCCACCGGGCACAGCGTGGTCATCAACCTGCCGCGCACGATGACCAAGCCGGAGACCACCTTCGAGTGGAAGATCCCGAAGTGGAGCAACGCGCTGGAGCGCAACCGCGCCCGCACGTACTTCCAGGCGTACGCGGCCGCCGTCGCCCTGCACTGCGCCGAGAAGGGGCTGGCGGAGGTCCGCGCCGGACGCACCCAGACCTGGGAGAAGTTCGAGGTGCCGAGCGAGTCGATCGGCGTCGGCTTCACCGAGGCCGTGCGCGGGGTCCTGTCGCACCACATGGTGATCCGGGACGGCAAGATCGCCAACTACCACCCGTACCCGCCGACCCCGTGGAACGCCAGCACCCGTGACACCTTCGGCACCCCCGGACCGTACGAGGACGCCGTCCAGAACACCCCGATCTTCGAGGAGAACTCCCCGGAGAACTTCAAGGGCATCGACATCATGCGCGCCGTGCGCAGCTTCGACCCCTGTCTGCCCTGCGGCGTCCACATGTACGTGGGCGGCGGCAAGACGGTGAAGTCCATGCACGTGCCCACCGGCCTGAGCGGACTGGGCGGATGAGCGCGGCGACGGCAGGGGCCCGGGAGACGGGCCTGCGGGTCGAGGAGGTCCTCGACCGGATGGCGGCCTCCGGCGACCGGGAGGCCGCCGCGGCGGCCGAGGAACTGGTGCGCGTGCTCATGGAGTTCTACGGGTCCGGGCTGGCCCGGATCGTGGGACGTCTCGACGAGGACCCGGGCGGCACCGCCGCCCTGGCCGGGCTGCTCGGCGACGAACTCGTCGCCGGCCTGCTGACCCTCCACGACCTGCACCCCGAGGACGTGCCCACCCGGATCGCCCGCGCCCTGGACTCCGTACGGGAACCGGTGGAGCAGGCCGGCTTCGACGAGGACACGGGCCTCCTGCGGCTGCGGTCCACCGCCACGGGCGGGGGCTGCGGCTGCGGCGACACGGCCGACGCGGTGCGGCAGCGGATCGAGGACGCCCTGGCCGCCTTCGCGCCCGAGGTGACCTCGGTGCAGCTGGAGCCCGCCGCCCCGCAGCCCGCCCTGCTGCAGATCGGCACCCGCCCGCAGACCCCGGCGCGCGTTCCGTGAGCCCGGTCCACCCGCAGGCCGCACCCCCACCGGCGCGCGGCCTGCGGCGCTTCACCGCACCCCGGGCGCCGCGCCCGGAGACCTGTGAACTGTGCGGGGTGGCGGTGGCCGAGGACGCCCACCGCCACCTGGTGCAGACCGAACAGCGGGCCCTGCTCTGCGCCTGCACGGCCTGCGCCCTGCTGTTCGACCGGCCGGGTACCGCCACCGGCCGGTACCGGGCCGTCCCGGACCGCTATCTGGCCGACCCCGACCACCCGTTGGACGACGGCGCGTGGGAGGTCCTGCAGATCCCGGTCGGCGTCGCGTTCTTCTTCCGCAACGCCGCCCTCGACCGGCTCGTCGCCCTCTACCCGAGCCCGGCCGGGGCCACCGAGAGCGAACTCGACCCGGAGACCTGGCAGCGCGTCCTGGGCGCCGGCCGGCTGGCCGGACTCCTCGAACCCGACGTGGAGGCCCTCCTGCTGCGCCGCTCGGAGGGCCGCACCGAGTGCTACCTGGTGCCGATCGACGTCTGTTACGAGCTGGTGGGACGGATGAGGCTGCTGTGGCAGGGCTTCGACGGCGGGGCCGAGGCCCGTGCCGCGTTGGCCGCGTTCTTCTCACAGGTGGAACTCCGGGCCAAGGTCCCGGCCGAGGCGGGGGAGGGACGGCCGTGACCGACTTCGCCTTCACCTGCACCGGGGTCCGCGCCGACCCGTACGCGGCCGGCCCCACCCTGGTGTTCCGGCTGCGCGTCACGGCCTCCCCCGAGACCCGTGTCCACGCCCTGGCGCTGCGCTGTCAGCTGCGCATCGAACCGGCGCGGCGCGACTACGGACCGGGCGAGGCCGCCGCGCTCCACGACCTGTTCGGCGAGCGCTCCCGGTGGGGCAGCTCGCTCCAGCCCGTCCAGTTCGCGCAGGTTCCGGTCATGGTCCCGAGCTTCACCGGGGAGACCGAGACCGAGGTGGCCGTGCCGTGCACGTACGACATGGACATCGCGGCCACCCGCTACTTCGACGCCCTGGAGGACGGCGAGGCCCCGTTGCTGATGCTGTTCTCCGGGACGGCGTTCACCGGCTCGGGCGGCTTCCACGTCGAGCCGGTGCCGTGGGACCGCGAGGCCTCCTGCCGGATGCCCGTGGCCGTGTGGCGGGAGATGATCGAGCAGCACTTCCCCGGCTGCGGCTGGCTGCGGCTGCCCCGCGACACCATGGCGGACCTGCTCGCCTTCCGCTCGCGCCACGCGCTGTCCTCCTGGGAGGCGACCGTACGGGCGCTGCTGGACTCGGCGGCGGACGCGGGGCCGCTCGCGGAGGGCTCCCCGGATCCCGCCGCCGTCGTACCGGACCCGGTCCGGGGCGGCGGAGGGGTACTGCACCGCGTCATCGGGAGGGCCGCGCCGTGACCACCACGTCCACGTCCACGTCCCTGTCCGAATCCCGCTTCGCCGTCGCCCGACAGGTCGCCGACGCGGTCCTGTTCGAGGGGTACGTGCTGTACCCGTACCGGGCCTCGGCGGCCAAGAACCGGCTGCGCTGGCAGTTCGGGGTGCTGGTGCCGCCCTCGTGGGGTCCGGCGCACGACGAGCACTCGTTCCAGCGCACCGAGCTGATCATGGAGCCCCGAGGGGCGGCCACCCTCTGCGTCGAACTGCGCTTCCTGCACGCGCAGCGCCGCACGGTCGAGGAGGCCCTCGGGGACGGTTCGTTCGCGGCCGTGCCCGAGCTGCACCTGCCCGACCGGGTCCTGGTCCCCTGGGACGAGGGCACCGAGGAACGCGTCGAAATGACGCTCTCCGTGGACGAGTTGACGGCGGGCGAGGTCACCCTCGGCTTCGCCCGGCCCGCCCGCACGGAGACCGAGCCCGTCCTCGACGCCGACGGCCGCGAGCGCGGCCGCCTGGTCCGGCGGACCGAACCGGTCGACGGGGTGGTGCGGCTGCGTGCCGTCGAACTGGACGGCCCCTACCGGGCGTTGAAGCTCACCGCCGTGGTGGAGAACACCAGCTCCTGGACTCCGGAGTCCGGCGCCGACCGCGACTGCGCCCTGCCCCGCTCGCTCGTGGCGTCCCACCTGCTGCTGGGGCTGAGCGCCGGTTCCTTCCTGTCGATGACCGACCCGCCCGAGTGGGCCAAGGCGGCCGTCGCGGCCTGTGGGAACCGCCACACCTGGCCGGTGCTCGCCGGGGAGTCAGGCCGCGCCGACGTGGTCCTCTCCTCCCCGATCATCCTGGAGGACCATCCCGCGATCGCCCCCGAGAGCGTCGGGGCCATGTACGACGCCACGGAGATCGACGAGATCCTCGCCCTGCGGACCGCCGCCCTGACCGATCAGGAGAAGCGCGAGGCCCGCGGCACGGACGCCCGCGCGGCCGCCGTGATCGACCTGGCCGACAACATGCCCGCCGAGGTGCTGGAGCGCCTGCACGGCGCGGTCCGGGCGCTGCGGGAGATCACCGGTCCGCGGCCGCCCGGGCCCGACCTCGTCCCCGAACCCTTCGAGGACGACGCCGTGTTCAGGCCGGACACCCCCTGGTGGGATCCGGAGCACTCCGACGCCGCGGGCCCGGCCCCCGATCGGATCCTGGTCGACGGGACGTCGGTGGGACCGGGCAGCCGCGTGATCCTGCGGCCCGGCCTGAGGCGCACCGACGCCCAGGACCTGTTCCTCCAGGGCCGGGCCGCCCTGGTGGAGGCCGTCCTGCACGACGTCGACGGGGGCGTGCACCTCGCGGTCACCGTCGAGGGCGATCCGGGCGCCGACATCCGCCGGGAGCAGGGCCGGTTCCTGTACTTCCAGCCCGACGAGGTCACCCCCCTGGAGGACGCGTGAGCGCCCGGATCCTGGTGGCGGGCATCGGCAACGTCTTCCTCGGCGACGACGGCTTCGGCGTCGAGACCGTGCGGCGGCTGTCCGTGCCCGGGAGCCGGCTGCCGGAGCACGTGGAGGTGGTGGACATCGGCGTGCGCGGTGTCCACCTCGCCTACCAGCTCCTGGACGGCTACGACACGCTGGTCCTGGTGGACGCCACCTCCCGCGGCGGCGCCCCCGGGACGCTGTACCTGATCGAGGCCTCCGAACCCGGCTCGGTCGCCCCCCGGGCCCCGGCGCTCGACGGACACCAGATGTCGCCCGACGCGGTACTGGCCCTGCTCGACACCCTGTGCGCGGGCACCGGCGGCACCCGGCCGCGGCGCATCCTGGTCGTCGGCTGCGAACCCTCCAGCCTGGAGGAGGGGATGGGCCTGAGCGACCCGGTGGCCGCCGCGGTGCCGGAGGCCGTACGGATGGTGCTGGACCTGCTGGAGGACGACCGCAATGCCGTCGCCAACTGAGGAGAACCCCATGAAGAAGGTCATCGTCTTCGGCGTGGCCGCGGCCCTCGCCGCCGTGCTCGTCTCGGTCCTGCCCGACCTCAAGCGGTACATCGACATCAGCCGGATGTGACCGCGCCGGCCCGGCGCCCGCCGGGCGGGACGCCCGTGGCGCGTCGCGCACCCGCCCGCACCCGAACGGTGTACGGGCCGCGCGGCGCGTCGGCGTGCCCGTCCGGTCCGTACGCCGCCTGCCGGTCTAATGAGGCCCGGCAGGACGGAGTCCCATGCACGAGATGTCGATCGCCGTGGCCGTGGTCGGCCAGGTCGAGGAAGCCGCGCTGGCCGGCGGCGCGAGCGCGGTCACGTCGGTCCGGCTCCAGGTCGGCGAACTGGCCGGAGTGGTACCCGACGCGCTCGCCTTCTGTTTCGAACTGGCCTGCGCCGGAACGCTCCTGGAGGGCGCCGAGCTGGTGACCGAGTCCGTGGAGGCCCGCGCCCACTGTGGATCCTGTACGGCCGACTGGGCCGTCGGAATGCCGCCGCGGCTGCTCTGCCCCGGCTGCGGTCTGGCCACGGACGTCGAGCTCCGCTCCGGGCGCGAGCTGCAGATCCTGAGCGTCCGCTGGGAAGACTCCCCCGCCCTCCCGCCCGTCCGCGAACCGATCTCCGAGGAGCGCTGAACCATGTGCCGTGTGGTCGACCTGAAAGCGGCGGTCCTCGCCAAGAACGACTCCGCCGCGCAGACCCTGCGCACGGAACTCGGCGCCCGCGGCACGACGGTGGTCAACCTGCTCTCCAGCCCCGGCAGCGGCAAGACGGCCCTGCTGGAACGCGAACTGGGCTTCGCCCGGGAGCGCGGGGTGCCGGTGGCCGCACTGACGGCCGACCTGGCGACGGAGAACGACGCGGTGCGGCTGGCGCGTTCGGGGACGCTCGTCAAGCAGGTGCTCACCGACGGGCTGTGCCACCTGGAGGCCTCGATGCTGGGGCGGCACCTGGACGGGTGGCTGCCCGCCGACACCCGGCTGCTCTTCGTGGAGAACGTCGGCAACCTCGTCTGTCCCGCCTCCTACGACCTGGGCGAGTCCCTGCGCGTGGTCCTGGCCTCGGTGACGGAGGGTGAGGACAAGCCGCTCAAGTACCCGACGGCGTTCGGGACGGCCCACCTGGTGGTGGTGACGAAGACGGACATCGCCGGGGCCGTGGAGTTCGACGAGGCGGCCTTCCGCGCGAACGTGCGGCAGGTCAATCCCGGTGTGGAGGTGGTGCTGACCTCCGCGAAGGCGGGCGAGGGCGCGGGCCTGCTCCTGGACCGGGCGCTCGCGGTCGCCGACGGCCACCCGGTGCACGCGCCGGTCATGGCACAGCAGCCCCACGTGCACCACCACGACCACCACGACATCGACGGGCACGACGGGCACGACGGGCACGGCCACGACGGCCACGATCACCACCACGGCCACGGGGACGGTCCCGGGCATCTCCACCCCCGTCCGACCGCGGCGCCGACCCGCTGATGGAGGCCGTGCAGCGGCGTCGGGTCGTGGTGCGCGGGGTGGTGCAGGGCGTCGGCTTCCGGCCGTACGTGTACACCCGCGCGACCGGACTCGGCCTCGCCGGGCACGTCACCAACACCCCCGAGGGCGTCGTCGCGGAGGTGGAGGGCGCTCCCGCCGCCGTGGCCGCGTTCTGCGAGCGGCTCGCCTCGGACGCCCCGCCGCTGGCCGTCGTCGACGCCGTCGACCACTGCGAGCTCCCCGTCGCGGGCGGCGCCGGCTTCACCATCGTCGCCTCCCGCTCCGGCGGGCCCGCGCGCACGCTGGTCTCCCCCGACGTGGCCACCTGCGCCGACTGCCTGGCCGAGCTGGCGGACCCCGCCGACCGACGCCACCGGCACCCCTTCATCACCTGCACCCACTGCGGCCCCCGCTTCACCATCGTCACCGGGCTGCCGTACGACCGGGCGCACACCACCATGGCCCGTTTCCCGATGTGCCCCGACTGCGCGCGGGAGTACGCGGATCCCGCCGACCGGCGGTTCCACGCCCAGCCCGTGGCCTGCCCCGCCTGCGGGCCCCGGCTACGCCTGCTCGCCGGGACGCCGCCGCGCGAGGTGGAGGCGGCCGACCCGGTGGCCGGGGCCCGCCGGCTGCTGGCCGAGGGCGCGATCGTCGCGGTGAAGGGCCTCGGCGGCTACCACCTCGCCTGCGACGCCACGCTCCCCGGCGCCGTCGCCGAGCTGCGGCGCCGCAAGGCGCGCGGGGACAAGCCGTTCGCCCTCATGGTCCGGGACCTCGCCGACGTCGAGGCGCTGGTGGAGCTCGGCCCCGCCGAGCGGGCGCTGCTCACCGGTCCCGTCCGGCCGATCGTGCTGTTGCGCCGCCGTCCGACTCCGGACGGTCCCGCGGCGCTCCCGATCGCCGACGCCGTCGCCCCCCGCTCCCCCGACCTCGGGGTGATGCTCCCGTACACGCCCGTGCACCACCTGCTGCTCGGTCTCCCCGGCGACCGACCCGGCCCCCGCCTGCTGGTGATGACCAGCGGCAATCTGTCGGGCGAGCCCATCGTCACGGACGACGCCGAGGCACTGGAGCGCCTCGGGCACCTCGCCGACGCCTGGCTCACGCACGACCGTCCCATCCACGTGCCGTGCGACGACTCAGTGGTGCGGATCTGCGACGGGGAGCCGCTGACCGTGCGCCGCTCGCGCGGCCACGCCCCGATGCCGCTCGCGCTGCCGTCCTCCGTACCGGCCGCCCTGGCCACGGGAGGGGACCTCAAGAACGTCTTCTGTCTCGGTGAGGGCCGCAAGGCGTGGCTGTCCGCGCACATCGGCGACATGGACGACCTGGCCACCCAGCAGGCGTTCGAACGCGCCGGGCGGCAACTGGAGTCGATCACGGGCGTGAGCCCGGGGCTGCTCGCCGCCGACCGGCACCCCGGCTACCGCTCCGCGCAGTGGGCCGTGCGGAACGCGGGCGCCCGGCCCCTGGTCCGCGTACAGCACCACCACGCGCACATCGCCTCGGCGATGGCCGAACACGGCCTCGACGGCGCCCGGCGGGTGATCGGGATCGCCTTCGACGGCACTGGCTACGGCGACGACGGCGCGGTGTGGGGCGGTGAGGTCCTGCTCGCCGACTACGGCGGGTACGCGCGCTTCGCGCACCTCGCGTACGTCCCCCTGCCGGGCGGCGACGCCTCCGTGCGACGCCCGTACCGGATGGCGCTGGCCCATCTGTGGGCCGCGGGCATCGAATGGTCCCCGGACCTGCCTCCCGTTCGGGCCTGCCCGCCCGACGAACTGGTCGTACTGAGCCGCCAGTTGGAGCGGAACCTGAACTGCGTGCCCACCTCCGGAATGGGCCGCCTCTACGACGCGGTCTCCTCCCTTGCGGGGGTCTGCCACCACGCCGGGTACGAGGCCCAGGCCGCCATCGAACTGGAGGCGGCCGCGGTGGCGGCGGCGGACGGATCCGGGCCCGCCTACCGATTCGCGCTCCGCGCCCCGGGAGCGGACACGGCCGACCCGGACACCGCTCCCCCGCTGACCGCCGACCCGGGGCCCGTCCTCGCGGCCGTCGTGGCCGACGTGCGCGCGGGCACCCCACCGACGGTGATCGCGGCCCGGTTCCACGCCGCGGTGGCCGCCCTCGTCGGCGAGTCGTGCCTGGCGGCGCGCGGCCGGCACGGTCTGGACACCGTCGCCCTGACCGGCGGGGTCTTCGCGAACTCCACCCTTTCGTCGGCCTGTTCCCGGCTGCTGCGGGAGCACGGCTTCACCGTACTGCGCCACCACCGGGTCCCCCCGAACGACGGGGGGCTGGCGCTCGGCCAGCTCATGGTGGCGGCCGCGACCGCGACCGCCGGCCGCCCCGACGGACACCCACAGCGAGGAGGAACCCATGTGCCTGGCGGTGCCCGGCAGAGTGATTGACATCGGGGAGCAGGACGGCACCCGGATGGCCACCGTCGACTTCGGGGGCGTGGTCAAGGAGGTGTGCCTGGAATACCTGCCGGACCTCCAAGTGGGCGAGTACGCCATCGTCCACGTCGGCTTCGCGCTGCAACGCCTGGACGAGGAGTCGGCCAAGCAGACCCTCGAACTCTTCTCGCAACTCGGCATGCTCCAGGAGGAGTTCGGCGACCCGTGGGAGCGAGCCGCCGCGGAGGCCGGCAGTGACCCCTGGCCCTTCACCGACGACCCGGACGACGTCCCGCAGGAGGCGGCGCAGCAGTGAAGTACATCGACGAGTTCCAGGACCCCGCCCTCGCCCGGCGGCTGCTCGACGAGATCCACGCCACCGTGACCCGCCCCTGGGCGCTGATGGAGGTCTGCGGCGGCCAGACGCACACCATCATCCGGCACGGGATCGACCAACTGCTCCCCGAAAAGATCGAGTTGATCCACGGGCCGGGCTGTCCGGTGTGCGTGACCCCGCTGGAGGTCATCGACAAGGCCCTGGAGATCGCCTCCCGGCCCGAGGTGATCTTCTGCTCGTTCGGGGACATGCTCCGCGTGCCGGGGACCGGCCGCGACCTGTTCCAGGTGCGCAGCGAGGGCGGCGACGTCCGGGTCGTCTACTCCCCGCTCGACGCCCTGCGGATCGCCCGGCAGAACCCGGACCGCGAGGTGGTGTTCTTCGGCATCGGCTTCGAGACCACGGCGCCGCCCAACGCGATGACCGTGTACCAGGCGAAGAAGCTCGGGATCCGCAACTTCAGCCTGCTGGTGTCCCACGTACGGGTGCCCCCGGCGATCGAGGCGATCATGACCTCGCCGAGCTGCCGGGTCCAGGGGTTCCTCGCCGCCGGCCACGTGTGCAGCGTGATGGGCACCGGGGAGTATCCCGATCTGGCGGCGAAGTACCGGGTCCCGATCGTGGTGACCGGTTTCGAGCCGCTGGACATCCTGGAGGGCGTGCGTCGGGCCGTGCTCCAGCTCGAACGCGGCGAGCACACCGTCGACAACGCGTACGCGCGCGCCGTCCGCCCGGAGGGCAACCCGGCGGCGCTCGCCATGCTGGAGGACGTCTTCGAGGTCACCGACCGGGCCTGGCGCGGCATCGGCGTCATCCCCGCAAGCGGCTGGCGGCTGTCCTCCCGCTACCGGGACCTCGACGCCGAACACCGCTTCCAGGTGGGCGACATCGCCACGCTGGAGCCCGCCGAGTGCCGCGCCGGCGAGGTGCTCCAGGGCCTGCTGAAGCCCCACGAGTGCGAGGCCTTCGGCACCACCTGCACCCCGCGCACCCCGCTCGGCGCCACGATGGTCTCCAGCGAGGGCGCGTGCGCCGCGTACTACCTCTACCGGCGCCTGGACATCCCGAACGCCGCGAAGGCCCCGCTGGAGGCGAACCCCGTTGTCTGACACCGCACTCGACGTCACCGGCTGGACCTGTCCGGCCCCGCTGCGCGACCGGCCCCGCGTGGTGATGGGCCACGGGGGCGGCGGCGTGCTCTCCGCCGAGCTCGTCGAGCACGTCTTCGCCCCCGCCTACGGAGGGGAGGTGCTCGGGCGGCTCGGGGACGCGGCCGCGCTCACCCTCGGCGGGGCCCGGCTGGCCTTCTCGACCGATTCGTACGTGGTGCGGCCGCTGTTCTTCCCCGGCGGCAGCATCGGCGACCTCGCGGTCAACGGCACGGTCAACGACCTGGCCATGAGCGGGGCCCGGGCCGCCTACCTGTCCTGCGGGTTCATCCTGGAGGAGGGCGTGGAGATGGCCACGGTGGCGCGCGTGGCCGGGGCGCTGGGCGCCGCCGCCCGCGCCGCGGGCGTCGAGGTGGCGACGGGCGACACCAAGGTCGTGGAAGCGGGCCACGGCGACGGGATCTACGTCAACACCGCGGGCATCGGCCTGATCCCGGACGGGGTGGACCTGCGCCCGCAGCGCGTCGTACCGGGCGACGTCGTCATCGTCAGCGGTGAGATCGGCCTGCACGGTGTGGCGATCATGAGCGTCCGCGAGGGGCTCGGCTTCGGTGTGGAGATCGAGAGCGACTGCGCGCCGCTGGGCGGCCTCGTCCAGGCGATGCTCGCGGTCACGCCCGACCTCCACGTGCTGCGCGACCCCACCCGCGGGGGGCTCGCCGCCTCCCTGTGCGAGATCGCGGCGGCCTCGGGGACCGGGGTCGTCGTCCAGGAGGGCCGGGTCCCCGTCCCCGAGGCCGTGCGGAACGCCTGCGCGATCCTCGGCCTGGACCCGTTCTACGTGGCGAACGAGGGCAAGCTGGTGGCCTTCGTGCCGCGCGAGCACGCGGACGCCGTCCTCGACGCGATGCGCGCCCACCCGCTCGGCCGGCACGCCGCCGTGATCGGGGAGGCCGTCGAGGCCCACCCCGGCATGGTCGTGGCACGGACGGGCCTCGGCGGCACGCGCGTGGTCGACCTGCCGATCGGGGAGCAGCTGCCGAGGATCTGCTGAACCGGCGCTTCCTCAGCGACCGAAGCGGCCGACGCCCACCACGACGGGACCGCCCGCCGGGTCGACCGCGGCCGTCCACTCCGGCGGCAGCCGCAGCGAGCGGGACGGGGAGACCCGGCCCGCGACCCGCCGCTGCCACAGGGGCCGGCCGTCCTGGTGCACCGTCACCACCGGGACGGTGACCGGCCACCCGGAGCGCAGCAGCAGCGGCCGCCCGGTGACGGCGGTGACCCGGTTCGGTGTCACCCACACGAGCGGGGCCCGGACCTCCAGCCGCGGTCCGGGTGGCGGCCAGGAGGCACCTGCCAGGTGGGACAGGACCGGGCCGGCCGCGGCGGCGCCCTCCGCCTCCGCGGTGGCCGCGCTCTCGACGCCGTGGAGGGCGTTGCCGACGGCGAAGACGCCCGGCTGCGCCGTACGGAAGCAGGCGTCCACGCCGGGGCCCCGCGTACCGGGGTTCAGGGGGACGCCGCCGCGGCGGGCCAGCTCGTGGTCGGGGATCCAGTCGCCGGTGAAGAGCACGGTGTCGCAGGCGAGGACCCCGGAACGGCCGTCCCGGTGGCGGACGGCGACACCGGTGAGCCGCCCCCTGCCACGCAGTTCGCCGACCGTCGTCGCGGTGAGCAGCGGGATGCCCGGCACGGCGGTGGCGCGCGGCTGCTCGGTGACCATCGCCACCACCTCCGTGCCGGCCCGGCGCAGCGTCGCCACCGCGTGGCGGGCGACCGGCTCGGCGCCGACCACGACGGCCCGCCTCCCGACGGGCAGGCCGTAGCGGTGGACCGACTGCAGGAGCTCGCCCGTGGTCAGCACCCCCTGCGGGCGGGAGCCCGGCACCAGTCGGGCGCTGCGGGGGCGCTCGCGGGCGCCGGTGGCGAGGACGACGGCGCGGGCCGCGATCCGCTCCAGGCCCGCCGGACCCGTGGTCTCCAGGGCGAGCGGGCCGCCCCAGCCGGTGGCGGTGACCCCGGTGCGGAGCGCGGCCCCGGCGGTGAGGGCGGCCCGCACGGACCCGCGCGCGTACTCGGGGCCCCGGAGCCAGGGGCGCGGGGGCCGGCCGAAGCCGCCGTGGTGGAGGTGGCGCGGCATGCCGCCCGCGTCCGGCTCGCGTTCCAGGACCTCGACGCGTCCGGCGCCGGCCCGCGCCAGCCGGGTCGCGAGGGCGAGTCCGGCGGGGCCGGCTCCGACGATCAGCACGTCGACGGTACGGTCCGTGCGGTTCACGCGCGTCCCTCCTCGAACAGCGCGCGGACGGCGGCCCCGCAGTGGAAGCCCTGGCAGCGGCCGCCCCGGGCGCGGGTGCGCCGCCGCAGGCCGTCCGGCGATCCGGGCGGGACGGTCGAGGCGAGCGCGTCGCGGATCTCGCCGCGGGTGACGCGTTCGCAGTGGCAGACGATGCGGCCGTACTCCGGGTCCGCCGCGATCAGCGCGGCGTCCTGGTACGGCCGGGGGAAGGCCTCTCCGAGGTTCGGCATACGCACCGGTTCCAACTCCCGCGCTCCCGCGACCGGCAGGCCGCCGTCGGCGAGGAGCTCCACCACGTGGGCGGCGATCGCCATCGAGGCGGTCAGCCCGGTGGAGCGGATCCCGCCCACGGTCACGTACCGCTGCGCGGGGTGCGCCCGGATGGCGTAGTCCTCCTGCCCGGTGGCCGCCCGCAGCCCCGCGTACACGGCGGTGACCTCCTCCTCCAGGAGCGCCGGCAGGATCCGCCGGCCCTTCTCCCGCAGGAGTGCGAGCCCGTCGGCGGTCGATCCGGTGGCGGTCTTGTCGTCCAGGTCCTCGGCGGTCGGGCCGAGCATCACGTTCCCGTACACGGTCGGCGACACCAGCACGCCCTTGCCGCGGTCGTCCGGCACGGGCAGCAGGATGTGGCGCACGAGGCCGCGGGCGAGCTCGTCGAAGACGATCAGCTGGCCGCGCCGGGGCGTGACGGTGAAGTCGGCGTGACCGAGGAGCCGGTCGATCTCGTCGGCGTACAGGCCCGCGGCGTTGACCAGGTGGCGGGTGCGCAGGGTGCCCCGGCCGGTGGTCAGCACGTGCGGGTCGCCGGGTTCGACCGAGCGCACCGGGCAGTTCAGGTGCAGGTCGACACCGGCCCGCACGGCCTGGGTGGCGTAGGCGAGGGTGGTCGTCCAGGGGCAGATGACGGACTCGTCCGGCACGTGGAGGGCCCCCAGCGCGCCGGGGCCGAGCTCCGGTTCGCGGGCCCGTACCTCGTCGGCCGTCAGGATGCGGGCCGACTCGTAGCCGTTGGCCAGGGCCTTGTCGGCCAGCCCCGGCAGGGCGGCGAGCTGCCGCTCGTTCCAGGCGACGAGCAGGGCGCCGAGCGGCTCGACCGGGATGCCGCTCTCGGCCGCGTACGAGGCGAGGAGCCGTTGTCCCTCGCGGACGAGTCGGGACTCCAGGGAGCCGGGCACCGCGTCGAAACCGGTGTGCAGGATGGCGGTGTTGGCCTTGGAGGTGCCGTTGCCGACGTCGTCGGAGGCGTCGACCAGGGCGATCCGCAGGGGCAGCCGGGCCAGTTCGCGGGCGATGGCCGAGCCGACCACGCCGGCGCCGACGACCGTCACGTCGTACGTGGCGGCTTCGGGCAGCGGGCCCCGCGTGGTGACGGTCATGCCGGGCCGTCGAGAAGGGCGGACACGGCCGTGCGGAACCGGGCGCGGCGCTCCGCGGCCTGTCCCGCGCCGGCGCGCGGCTCGTACACGGCGGAGGGCTTCCACTCCGGGACGGCCTCGGCGACGGTGAGCGAGGGGTCGAGCCCGAGCCGGGCCACCGCGCCGACACCGAGGGCGGTGGCGTCCGGCAGCGCCGACACCTCGACGGGGATCCGGAGCAGGTCGGCCTGTGCCTGCATGAGCAGGGCGGAGCGGGTCAGCCCGCCGTCGACGCGCAGGGCGGCGAGCGGCGCGCCCAGGTCGGCGGCGACCGCGTCCGCGAGTTCGGCGACCTGCGCGGCGATGCCGTCGCACAGGGCGCGTACGAGGTGTCCGGCGGTCGTGTCGAGGCCGAGGCCGGTGACGGAACCGCGCAGGTCGCCCCGCCACCAGGGGGCGGCGAGTCCGGCGAGCGCGGGGACGAAGGTGACGCCGCCGGAGTCCGGGGCGGTCCCTCCCACGGTGTCGATGTCGTGGGCGCCGGAGATCACTCCGAGATCGGTGAGCCAGCGCACGGCGGAGGCGGCCGTGTAGACCTGTCCGTCCAGGCAGTAGCTGGTCTCCCCGCCGAGTCGCCAGGCGACGCAGCCGACCAGTCCGGTGGTGCTGCGACGGGGGCGGGGGCCGGTCTGCGCGAGGAGGAACGCCCCCGTGCCGTAGGTGCACTTGGCGGTGCCGGGCTCGGTGACGCGCTGCGCGAGGAGCGCGGCCTGCTGGTCGACGAGCAGGCCGGTCAGCGGCAGCGGGGGGCCGAACGCGGTCGTGGTGCCGATGTGCGCGTCCGCGTCGACGACTTCGGGCAGCCGCTCGCCGGTGAGGCCGAAGACGTCGAGGGCGGCGGGCGACCAGTCGACGGTGTCGAGGTCGAGGAGCTGGGTGCGGCCCGCGGTCGCCGCGTCGGTGACGAAGGCACCGGTGAGTCGGTGCACCAGCCACACGTCGCTGGTCGTCACGACGCCCTGCCGGGTCAGGTCACGACGTATCCAGGCCATCTTCGGAGCGGCGAAATACGGGTCGAGGGGCAGTCCGGTCCGCTCCCGCAACAGTGCGGCGTGCGGGGCGAGTTCGGTGCACAGTTCCTCGGCGCGGCGGTCCTGCCAGACGATCGCGTCGGTCAGCGGCTCGCCGCTCGCCGGGTCCCAGGCGAGTACGGTCTCGCCCTGGTTGGCCAGGCCCACCGCCACCACCGGCTCGCCGGCCGCCGCCAGGGCGGCGCGGCCGGCGTCGACGACCGAGTCCAGCAGCTCACGGGGGTCGACCTCGACGCGGCCGCCCGGGAGGTACGCGGGGCGCACGGGAGCGGAGGCGGAGCCGATGACCCCGCGTACGGGACAGATGACGAGGGCCTTCGTTCCCGACGTTCCCTGGTCCACAGCGAGCACCGGGCCCGTCATCTCCGCTCCGTCCTTCATGTCCCGCGGCTCGTCCGCCGGCTCGTCCGTCGGTCGGAAGACTTCACCAGGGGGATGCCGGCAGTCAAGATCGGCCGGGGCCGTCCACGGATCGACTGACTGAATATCACATGGCGTGTGTGGCTTGATAGTTGCATTCCGAAAAGAGCTGTGATGCGAACGCGCAATGTCGCTCTATAGTGATCGCCGATTACCCGGCGCGACGGCCATTTGCGATGCGAGGACTCATGACCACCACCGACGCACGACGCGCCCACCCCCGCCACCCGTCGACCGGGACGAGGTGATGGCGGGCAGCGACTTCCGGCCCGTCTACCATCCCGCGGGCCACGACAACGAGCTGCGTGTCGCCGTGCAGGACCTGCGCACCGGCCGCTGGGTGTCGATGGCCCAATTGCTGGACCGGACGGACGGCTGGGGTCTGTGGACCCAGCGCACCCAGGTGCTCGCCGCCGTCGCCGCCGGTTCGGACGTGGTCCAGGCATGGCGTACCGAGGAGCCCCGCAGCGTCGCCGCCTCCGTCATGCACACCCGTGTCGTCGTCGAACGCGCCGTCCGGGCCCACCGCGCCCGGCACCCCCGCACGCACCAGCTGTGGCAGGAGGCCTGGTTGGCGTGCCGGGACGCCGCCGAGCTCAACCCCGACGACCCCGTGCCGTGGGTCTGCCTGCTCGCGCTCGCCCTCCTCGACGACCAACGGTCGATGGACGAGCACCGGCTCGCGCCGCCCGTCCTGATGCTGCCGCCCGGCCCCTGGGGCATCCTCGCGCAGGCCGACAAGCGCGACCCGCACAACCGCGAGGCGTACCACCGGATGCTCCAGTTCGTGCTCGCGGGAACTCCCGGACCGCTCACCGAGGCCGGCAACTTCGTTCAGTGGGCGGCCGGTTCCGCGCCGACCGGGTCCGCCGTCCACGCCCTGCCGCTCTACCTGAGCGTCGAACGCTACCGCCGCGAGCGCGGCCAGGAGAAGGCGCTCGACCTCCACTGGGTGAGCGACGGCGCGCTCCGTGACGCCGGGCACGCCCTGGACACCTGGTTCCGCCACGCCGACCTGCGCCGCGCCTCGCCGCTCGACCTGAACCATCTCGCCCACGCCCTGTGGGGAGCCAACCGGTTCGACGAGGCGGCCCAGGTCTTCGACGCGGTCGGCCGGTACTGGACCACCCTGCCGTGGGCGTACCGGACGCGCGACCCGGCCGACCAGGAACTGGCCGCGGAGGTCTTCCTGCGGGCCAGGTCCCGCAGCCTCGCCGACCACGGCTGATCCGCCTTCCCGCGACCCGCTCACCGCGGCCCCCGAAACCCCCACCCCCCGCTCGTCCCCGTGTTCCACCCACCCCCGGAGGTACCCCGCCATGTCCAGAACCACGCCGACCGTCCGCCAGGACAGCGTGGCCCCACCCCGGCAGGCGCAGGACGAGGAGGAACGGCTCAGAGAGCTCGGCTACCAGCCCGTCCTCGCCCGCCGGATGGGCGGCTTCGGCAACTTCGCCATCAGCTTCTCCGTCATATCCGTGCTGTCCGGCTGCATGACCCTGTACGGCTTCGGCCTGGGCACCGGCGGTCCGGCCGTCATGCTGTGGGGCTGGGCCGGCGTCGGTCTCTTCGTGCTCTGCGTGGGTCTCGCCCTGGCCGAGGTGACCAGCGCCTACCCCACCTCCGGGGCGCTCTACTACATGGCCGACCGGCTCGGCGGACGCCGCTGGGGCTGGTACACGGGCTGGCTCAACCTGCTCGGCCTGCTCGGCGCCATCGCCGGCATCGACTACGGCGCCGCCCTGTTCACCGGCGCCTTCCTCAACCTCCAGTTCGGCTTCGTGCCCACCCCCGGGGCGACCTTCCTGATCTTCCTGGCCATCCTGCTGCTGCACGCCGTGCTCAACCTCTTCGGCGTCCGCCTGGTCAGCGTCCTCAACTCCATCAGCGTGTGGTGGCACCTGGGCGGCGTCGCCCTGATCGTCGGCGCCCTGGCCTTCGTCCCCGACCACCACCAGTCGGCCTCGTTCGTCTTCACCGAGTTCGTCAACGACACCGGCTGGGCCAACCCGTTCTACGTGGCCGCGGTCGGTCTGCTGCTCGCCCAGTACACCTTCTCCGGCTACGACGCCTCCGCCCACCTGTCGGAGGAGACCTCGAACGCCTCCGTGGCCGCCGCCAAGGGCATCGTCCGCTCCATCTGGGCCTCGTGGCTGGCCGGGTTCGCGCTGCTCGCGGGCCTCACCTTCGCCATCCAGGACTACGCGGCCGTCGCGGGCACCGCCACCGGTGTCCCGCCCGCCCAGATCTTCCTCGACGCCCTGGGCGCCGGGGGCGCCAAGGCCCTGCTGCTCGTCGTGATCGTCGCGCAGCTCTTCTGCGGCAACGCCGAGGTCGCCGCCGCCAGCCGCATGGTCTTCGCCTTCAGCCGTGACAACGCGCTGCCCGGCTCGGCCGTGTGGCGCAAGGTCAGCAGCCGCACCCAGACCCCGGTCCCGGCCGTGTGGCTCGCCGTCGCCGTCGCGGGCGTCCTGGCGCTCCCCTCGCTCTGGTCCGCGACCGCGTACGGTGCCGTGACCGCGATCAACGTCATCGGCATCACCCCGGCCTACGCCATCCCGATCTACCTGCGCCTGCGCGCCGGCAACCGCTTCCAGCCGGGCCCGTGGAGCCTGGGCCGCTGGAGCAAGCCGATCGGCTGGATCGCGGTGGGCTGGGTCGCCGTCGTCACCGTCCTGTTCTGCCTGCCGCAGAAGTCCCCGGTCACCATCGACTCCATGAACTACGCGGTGATCGCGCTCGCGGTCGTCCTGGTCCTGGCCAGCGCGTGGTGGTACGCCGCCCGACGCTCGTACGGGACCCCGGCCGCCTACGGGAACGCCCGCGAGCAGGCCGAGATCGCCGAAGGCATCGTCTGAGCACCCGCGCGCGCACCGGCCGCCCGGTGCGCGCGCCGCTCGCCCAGTGGTGGTGCGGGCCGGTGGAGCCGCGGCTCGTCGGAGACGCCGTCCGGTGGAGATGCAGCCCGGTGGGAATGTCCCTACCGTCGATACAGGCGTTCGACCCAGGGGGTTCCCTCCCCGCCTCCCACGCGTCGGCGCCCCGACACCCAGGAGATGGCTCACCATGACCACTGCATCCGACCACCCCGTGCTCGACACCCTGGCCGCCATGACCATGGACTCCCTCGAACGGTGCGGGCTGCCCGCGGACACCCTGATACTCACGCGCCTCGCCGCGCTCGCCGCGATGGACGCACCCGCGATGTCCTACGTCGCGCACATCGACCCGGCCATCAAGACCAACCTGACCCCCGCCCAGGTACAGGACGTCCTGGTCGCCATCGCCCCGATCGTGGGCACCGCCCGCGTCATGTCCGCCGCGACCCACATCGCCGAGGCCCTGGGGTTCGTCATCGCCGTGGCCGAGGCCGAGGCGGAAGCCGAAGGATAGCCGGACCCGTCCTTCACGCCGGGGCGCTCAGGGCGAGCACGGCGAGGTCGTCGCGGCCGTCGCCCAGGCGGGCGTCGGCCAGGATGCGGCACAGGTCGTCGAGCGGCACCCCGGCGTGAGCGGCGGCGAGCCGGGCGAGGGCGGCGAGGCCGTCGTCCAGGGCGCGGTCGGGGTGCTCGACCAGCCCGTCCGTGAACAGGACCAGGGTCGCGCCGCCCGGGAACGGGTGCCTGTGGTCGGGCCGCGGCATCCCCGAGTCCACACCGAGCGGCAGGCCCGGTTCGGCCCGCAGGTACCGGGCGCCGCCGTCGGCCGTGAGCAGGAGCGGCGGCGGATGCCCGGCGTTGCTCCAGTGCAGCCTCCAGCCGTCGGCACCGGGCTCGATGCGCACCAGGCAGGCCGTGGTGATCGGGTTGTCGGTGATCGCTTCCAGGGTGCGGTCGAGCCGGGTCAGGACGGCACTGGGCGGGGTGCGGCGGTCGTAGAGCAGGGCCCGCAGCATGCTGCGGGTCTGGGCCATGGTGGCGGCCGCCTGGAGGTCGTGCCCGACGACGTCGCCGATGACCAGGGCGCAGGCGCCGTCGGTGAGCATCAGGGCGTCGTACCAGTCGCCGCCCACGTGGTCCGGGGCGGCGGCGGGCCGGTAGACGGCGGCGGCGCGGAACGGGGCGAGGTCCGGCAGCCGCGGCAGCAGGAGCCGCTGGAAGTACTCGGCATTGGTGCGCACCTGCCGGTAGAGGCGGGCGTTCTCGATCGCGAGGCCGGCCGCTCCGGCGAGCGCCACGACGACCTCCTGGTCACTGCGGTCGAAGGGCAGACCGTCGCGCCGCTCGGTCAGGTAGAGGTTGCCGTAGACGCGTCCGCGGGAGCTGATCGCCACTCCGAGCAGTGAGCTCATCGGCGGGTGACCGGAGGGGAAGCCCACCGAGTCCGGGTGGGCGCCGATGTCGGCGACGCGCAGCGGCTCGGGGTGCCGGATGAGGTGCCCGAGGAGTCCGCGCCCGTGTGGGAACGCGACTCCGGCCAGGTCCGCCGTCTGCTGCTCGCTCAATCCGACGGGGATGAACTCCTCCAGCTGTTCGCCGTCCTCGCTCAGCACGCCGAGCGCGCCGAACCGGGCGTCGACCAGGCCCATGGCGGTGGTGATCACGCGCCGGAGCACGACCGGGAGCTCCAGCTCCCTGCCGACCGCCATCACGGCGTCCAGCAGGTCCTGGAAGCGGCGCTGGGAGTGGTCGGGGTCGCGCGGACGTCCGATGACCTGGTCCGTCTGCCCGTCCGCCGGAGCCATCACAGCCGCCTTCGGTTGCCCTGCCGGACGACGGCCGCCGCCCGCGGCGCGTCCTTCAGCTTCCACGGTAGGCACCGCCACCGCCCACCGCACGGAATTCGCCCGGTCGGACACGTACGGTGAACGGCCGCGCCCCTGCGTGACCTCGGGGACGGCGGAGGGGCCGCCCCGGATCGCTCCGGAACGGCCCCTGCTGCCAGGCGTGGGCGCGGAACCGCGTCACTCCGCGGCCCGGCGCTTGCCCCGTTGGCGGCGCGGGTACGGGAAGAGCCGTGGCGAGCGCTTGGCGGCCACGTCCTCGACCCAGCCGAAGGTCAGCACCAGCAGACCGATCAGCGGGATGGCCACCAGCAGCGTGAACCACTGGCTGGACAGCAGCCACGTGAGGTTGGTGTAGAAGAAGGGGATGTTCCACAGGGGGTCGATCAGCGGGATGGCGGCCACGAGCGCGACCTGGTGCCACAGATAGACGCTGACGGCGCGCGAGTTGAGCAGGCTGACGAGACCGTTCCAGCGTTCCAGGGGCCTGGGCCACTGTTCCCAGGACGGGCTGACGTGCAGCAGCATGGCGACGAAGCCGAGGGACCACAGGGCCTGGGCGATCGGCCAGGCCTCGATGTCGGTCGGCTGGGACGGGTCGACCGGCCGGGTGTTCAGGTACCAGAGGCCGGCCACCATGACCAGCGGCGCGATGGACGGCACCACGTACTGGGGGATCTTCTTGAGCAGCCCCTCCTGGTGCGCCATGCCGAGGATCCAGCAGGAGCCGAACACGGCGAAGTCGTTGGCGGTCTCCCAGACCCGGCCGTAGACGAACTCCTGGTCCACGAAGAAGGCGTTCATGGCGATGACCACCGCCAGCGGCGTGAACAGCGTCACCACCGGGAACTTGCGCAGCGCCCAGAGCATCAGCGGGGACAGCAGCACGTACCAGAGGTAGGCGCGGAGGTACCAGAGCGGGACGATGACCTGCGCGGCCCAGGTCTGTTCCACGTGGTGCTCGAAGCCGGAGAAACCTCCCAGCTCGTCCCCGTACGGCGGGGTGCTCAGCGGCAGGATCCAGAACGCCAGCTTGCCCCACCACCAGTTGGGGTGGCCCTCGGAATCGGGGCCCCAGCCGTCGAGCATCTGGAGGGTGATCATGATGCCGCCGAACAGCCACATCGGCGGCAGCAGGCGGCGCAGGCGACCGCGGATCACGCCGAGGGCGGGGCGGCTGAGCGAGCGGGTCATCAGCGAGCCGGCGAGCGCGAACATGACGCCCATCGACGGGAAGACGAGGGGCAGCCAGAACCAGCCGAAGTTGTGGTAGAGCACCACTCGGCCGAGCGCCAGCGCGCGCAGCAGGTCGAGGTAGCGGTCTCGGCCGCCCTTGCGCTGAGCCGGCGACTCCACCTCCGGCTCGGGCTCCGGTATGAGGATCGGCGGGACCCGCAACTGCATGGTTTCCGCGTGGCGCACGTGGTCGACGGATGCGGGCATGGTCAGGCCTCCACGGGTGCGGTTGCGACCTCGCCGGTGCGCCGCAGCTTCTGCCAGCGCAGTCGGCCACCGGTCATCGCCGTGATCGCGGACTGCAGCAGGACGATGTACATCAGCTGCCGGTAGACCAGCTGCTGGATCGGGAGGCTGATCAGGTGCCAGGGCTTCTCCCGGTCCAGCCGGAAGGCGTACCAGGACAGCGCGGCCTGGAGCAGGATGAAGCCGCCCCAGCTGGACAGGGTGATCGGAGCGTCCCCGAACAGCACGCCGTACAACAGGAACATGTCGACCAGCGGCGCCAGCAGCGGGGCGACCACGCCGAAGAGCACGATGAGCGGCAGTCCGATCCGGCCGAAGCGCCCGGCCGGGCCCTTGGCGGTCACCGCGCGGCGGTGCTTCCACATCGCCTGCATGCTGCCGTAGCTCCAGCGGTAGCGCTGGGACCAGAGCTGCTGGAGGCTGGCGGGAGCCTCGGTCCAGGCGCGGGCCTCCTCGGCGTAGACGACCCGCCATCCTTCGCAGAGCACCGCGATGGTGATGTCGGTGTCCTCGGCGAGGGTGTCCTCGCTCATCCCGCCGACCTGCCGCAGGGCTTCCTTGCGGAAGGCACCCACCGCGCCGGGGATGGTGGGGATGACGCCCAGCACGTCGTACATCCGGCGGTCCAGGTTGTGGCCGAGGACGTACTCGATGTGCTGCCAGGCGCCGATCAGGCTGTCCCGGTTGCCGACCTTGGCGTTGCCCGCGACCGCGCCGATCGTCGGGTCGGCGAAGGGCTGGACCAGCTCGCGCACGGTGGACGGCTCGAAGACGGTGTCGCCGTCCATCATCACGACGATGTCGTGCGAGGCGGCCGCGACGCCGGCGTTGAGCGCGCTGGGCTTGCCGCCGTTGACCTTGCGGATCAGCCGGACGAACGGCAGGTCCATCGCCTCGACGGCGTCGGCGGTGCCGTCCGTCGAGCCGTCGTCGATGACGATCACTTCGATGGGGTAGTCACTGACGGCCAGGGAGTTCAGGGTGTTGGCGATGCACTCGATCTCGTTGTAGGCCGGGACGAGCACGGTGACCGGCTCGGTGACGGGTTCCCCCCACCGGTCCGGCCGCTTGTTGCGACGGGCGTGGATCGGCGCGAGGACGATCATCAGCGCGAACCGGCCGAAGTTGAGGAAGCCGACGAGGGCCAGCAGCGCGACCAGCACCGGCAGGGTGTGCACGGAGAACTGGGTGGCCCAGATGAACCCCTTGCCCGCCCACAACTGGAAGCCGTGCACCGGCACGGTGGCGCTGGAGGCGCCGAGCGCCTCGGAGATGGTGGTGAAGCGGTAGCCCTGCGCCTGGAGCTTGTCGATGATCTGCGTCAGCGCGGCGATGGTCTGGGTACGGTCGCCACCCGCGTCGTGCAGCAGGATCATCTCGCCCGCACCGGGCTTGGACGGCATCGCGGCCTTGACGATCTCCTCGACGCCGGGCCGCTTCCAGTCGTCGGTGTCCTTGTCGATGAACGCGGTCAGGTAGCCGCGCGCGCCGACGTACTTGAGGACCGGGTAGTTCCAGTCGTCGAGCGCGGTGGCGTCGGAGGAGTACGGCGGGCGGAACAGCGCGCTGTGCACGCCCGCGACGCCGGCCAGCGCCAGTTGGGTCTGCGCCAGCTCCCAGCTGATCCGGGCGTGGGACTGGTACACCAGGTCGGGGTGGGTGAAGGTGTGCACGCCCAGTTCGTGGCCGTCCGCGACGATGTCCCGGATCAGGTCCGGGTAGCGCGTGGTCATGGCGCCGGTCACGAAGAAGTCCGCCTTGATGTTGCGGGACTCCAGCAGGTCCAGGATCTTCGGGGTCCACTCCGGGGAGGGGCCGTCGTCGAAGCTGAGGACCACGGTGCGGTCGGGTATGTGGTAGCTGACCGGGTGGTCGTTCTTGTCTCCGCGCGCGTCGATGACCGGCCCGCCCTTGAGCAGGTTCTGCGGGACGGTGTCCTTGTCGACCGAGATGGCGATCCGGGAGTCGTGGAACGCCTCGTTGTTGGCGAGTCCGCGCAGGACGAGCAGCGCGAGCAGACAGGCCAGCAGGGACAGCGGCATGAAGAAGCGCAGCGGGGGCGCGGCCAGTCGGCGTGGCCTCAGCAGGGACTGCCGGCGGCGCTGGTGCCGGGACCGGGACAATGACGCTCCTGGAGATGGGTGGTGCGGATGATCAGCTGCGCTTGCCCGGCTGGCCGGTGGGCGTCGCCCCGCGCGGTGCGGTGTTGGTGGTCTTCGACGTACCGGTCGTCGTCTTCGACGTACCGGTCGAGGTGCCGGTCGAGGTGCCCTGCGTACCGGCCGACGGCTTCGGCGTTCCGGCAGGGGTCTTCGTCTCCGCCGACTTCGGTGTCGCGGACTTCGTGGCGGCCGTCCGGGGCGAGGACGACGGGGACGACGAGGTGGGCGACAGCGACGGCACGGGGGACGGTGACGGGGCGGGCGCCAGCGACGGCTGCGCGGGTATGCCCATCGCCGGGGCGTCCGCCTGCACGCCGACCAGGCTGCTGCCCATGGCCACCGCGAGGATGGCGCCGACGACGGAAACCGGCCATCCGAGACCGCGCAGCAAGCGGCCGCGCGTGCCCGATTGGTCGACGAACACCGGCGCTGGAGCGGGCTCTTCGAAGTCCGACTCGGACATGTCGGGCACGCCCTGATATGTCGTCCCGCGTTCGAAGTAATTGAATGTTGCGCGCACCTTGCGAGGCCTTTCATTGCAGGGTACGTAGACCACGGGATCGCAGGGCGAACGCTAGTGCACCGACGTCAATCGACTTGGGGCCCATGTCGTGATTTAGCGCTATCCGCCCGGGTGTTGTAATCGGATCGAGATATCGATCGGCAGTACCGACCGGTAAAAACGGCGGTACAGCCTCCGGATACCGGACAGTACACTTTCGGCCACGTCCCTTTTGCCGGAATCCTGGATTCCGGAGGCGCGAAAAGCCACCCGGGCGGCCATCCCCGACGCCCGCCCGGCGCCTTAGGATGACCCCCTCGTCAGATCAGTCGTACATCCTCACGCAGAGGGCGTGTCCAGGTACCGCCTCTGCCCTCCAAGGAGCCCGTGTGAGCCAGCCCCGCCGCACCTCTCGTCGCCGCGCGTGGACCGCGCTCACGCTGCCCGTCCTCCTGTGCGCGCTCGCCGCGTGTTCCGGGGGCGGCCCCGCATCCGGCAAGGGTGGCGGCGGCCGGCCCAGCGCCTCGCCGACTCCGTCCGGACCGCCGGGAACCCTGTTCGACAACTTCCACTACAGCGGCGCCGACGACCCCCAGCTCGCCGCCCACGGCTGGGAGGTCCGTACCGGCGGGGGCGGCCCCGGGGTCCAGGACAGCTGGAACACCGCCGGAGCCGGCTTCCCCGCGGACACGACCGCCCAGGGCGGCAAGGCCCTGCAGTTGCAGTCCTCCACCGACGGCACCAAGCAGGGCACCAAGCAGGTCGAGGTGCTGACCACCGGCAAGAACCTCTTCACGGGGACCTACGCCGCCCGGGTCTACTTCAGCGACAAGCCCTCCAGCGGCCGGGGCGGCGACCACGTCGTCCAGACCTTCTTCCCGATCTCCCCCTCGGACGCCTCGGCGAACTACAGCGAACTCGACTTCGAGTACCTGCCGAACGGCGGCTGGGGTTCGGCGGGGCCGCGACTCGACAACGTCAGCTGGTTCAAGGCCGACCCGCCGGACCGGGTCAACAAGACGACCAAGCTGCGCCTCGAAGGCTGGCACACCCTGATGATCACCGCCATGGACGGGAAGGTCGTCTACTCCCTGGACGGCAAGGAGACGTTCACCAGCTCCGGCAAGTACGTCCCGCGCGAGAAGATGGACATCCACTTCAGCAACTGGCTCGTCGACCTCCCCTTCACGGGCGGGCAGCGCACCTGGGACATGAAGGTCAACTGGGTCTATTACAAGGCCGACCAGGCGGTTCCCCTGGCGGACGTACAGAAGACGGTGGACGGCTTCTACAGCGCCGGCACCAACTACGTGAACACGGTGCCGAAGGCCTGACCGGCCAGGACCGAGCTACGGAACTCACCGAACCGTTCCGCCGCGAGAAGCAGGTCGACTTCGCGTTCGGCTGGGGGGAGAAGGCCAGGCTGCGCGGCAACGCGTTCGTACAGCGTGGCGCGTCGGCTCTGGCGCTGCGGATCATCCCGTTCGACGTACCGTCGTCCGCGCAGCTCGGGCTCCCCCCCGGTCGTCACCGGGTGGGCGGGCATGCCGCGCGGGTTCGTGCTGGTCACCGGGCCGACCGGGTCGGGGAAGTCGACGAGCCTGGCGGCGCTCCTCGACCACGTCAACACGCACCGGTCGGTGCACATCCGGCCGGCCGCACCTCATCAGGTGGCGCCACGTCGGCGAATGCGTGACGCCCACCCCGGCATTCCGTACGTCATGCGCTGTCGCCGTCCCCCGGAGCCCGCATGCCCCTGGCACGGGCGATCTCGGACCCCGTGTCGGAGCCGAGGAAGTCGAGGACCTCGAGAGCGGGGCCCGGCCGGGAGGCCGAGGCCAGTACGCCTCCGCTGAACGTCGAGCCGATGGCGGTGTCACCCGGCAGCGGTCCGGCGATGACGACGCCCGGCAGGTCCATCAACTCGCTGTGCTGTTGGAACGCCAGGTCGGCCCGGCCGGAGGACAGCAGACTGCCGGCGGGCACGCCCGGGGGTGCCTGGACGAGCCGGTCGGTGAGCGCGTCGGTGAGGCCCAGCCGGCCGATCAGCTCGACCAGGGCCGTTCCGCTGGGACCGGTGGAGTAGGCGATGCCCTGCGCCGCTTCCAGGGCGGACCGCAGGTCGGATTCCGAGGCGAGCTCCGGAACCGGTGATCCCTCCGGAACGGCGGCGACGACCTGGGAGATCCACAGCGGGCGCACGGTGCCCGCCGCGAGGTGGCCCTCCTTCGCCAGCGCGGTGACGGCGCCGTCGGCGAGTACGAGCAGGTCGGCCCCGGCGCCCTCGCGCACCCGCCGCGCGACCTCGACCCCGCCGGCCGCCTCGAAGCGCACGGAAAGCCCGTGCACGAGCCGGATCCGCTCGGACAGCTCGGCCAGCAGGGGCCGCGTCGCCATCGAGGACAGCCCGGAGATCGCTCTGTTCACGTCGCTCCTTGGTGTGCGGAAGAGGGTACGGCGCGGTACGGCGCTCGTCGGGGCTGCGCGACGCGGGTCTGTGAGACCGGCGGCGTGAGTGCGGCCCGGAGCACGAAAACGTACCGCCCGACTCCCCGGGGCCCGAGCGGGCTTCCGCCTGACGGAAACACCGGTGACCGGCCGGGGCCCCGGGTGCCAACGTTCGACGTGTTCCCCACGTCCACCGTTGCCCAGGAGATGCCATGGCAGACGCCGTCGTCGACACCGTTGCCTCGGTTCCCGTCGCAGTCGTCGGGGCCGGTCCGGCCGGTCTGATGCTCGCTCACCGGCTGGGGCGGGCCGGAGTCGACACGATCGTGATCGACACCCGCACCCGTCACGAGATCGCGACGACGCAGCGCGCCGGAATCCTGGAGGCCGACGCGGCCCGGGACCTGGTCGAGACGGGTGTCGGCGACCGGATCCTGCGCGAGGGCCACGAACACGAGGGCACCGAGCTCCGCTTCGGCGGACGGCCGCACCGGATCGACTTCAAGGAGCTGGTGGGCGCGTCGGTGTGGCTCTATCCGCAGACCGACGTGTTCACCGACCTGGCCGACGCGCGGGAACGCGACGGCGGCACCGTCCACTTCGGCGTCCGGGACACCGAGGTCCTCGACATCACCACCGGTGCCCCGCGGGTGCGGTACACCGCGGCCGACGGTGCCCGGCACGAGATCCGGGCGCGGTACGTGGTCGGCGCGGACGGATCGCGCAGCACGTGCCGCAACATGGTCCCCGAGGACCGGCGGGTGCGGTACGGCAAGGAGTACCCGTTCGCGTGGTTCGGCATCATGGCCGAGGCACCGCCGAGCGCACCCGAACTCGTCTACGCCCATTCCGAGCACGGCTTCGCGCTGATCAGCCAACGGACCGAGACCGTGCAGCGGATGTACTTCCAGTGCGCCCCCGACGAGTCCGTCGACGCCTGGCCGGACGACCGCGTCTGGGAGACGCTGCGGGCGCGGGTGGCGGGGGAGGACGGCTTCCGCCTCGAGGAGGGCCCGGTCCTGGAGAAGACGGTGCTGCGGTTCCGCTCGTTCGTACAGGAGCCCATGCGCTGGGGCTCGATGCTGCTCGCCGGAGACGCCGCGCACACCGTGCCGCCGACCGGCGCCCGCGGACTCAACCTCGCACTGCACGACGTGAAGGTCCTGGCCGACGTCCTCCCGCGGGCCCTCGGCGCCGAGGGCGAGGCGGCCCTGGCGGAGTACGAGCCGCGCGCGCTGCAGCGGATCTGGCGGGCGCAGAACTTCTCCCACTGGATGACCCGGCTGCTGCACACCCCGCCCGGCGCCTCGCCGTTCGACCTGCGGCGCCAACTCGGCGAACTCGACAACGTGGTGGGCACGCGCGCCGGCCGTGCGTACCTCGCCGAGCAGTACACGGGCTGGCCCGCCGCCTCCCGCGGCTGACCCGACGAGACCCCCAGGAGACATCCCGACATGATCATCGACTGTCACGGCCACTTCACCACCGCTCCCCCGCAACTGGCCCGGTGGCGCGACCGGCAGATCGCGGCGGTCGGATCCCCCGCCGACGCCCCGGACCCGGACGAGCTCGTCATCACCGACGACGACCTCCGCCAGGCGATCGAGGGCAACCAACTGCGCCTCATGGACGAGCGCGGCACCGACCTGACGATCTTCTCCCCCCGGGCCAGCTTCATGGCCCACCACATCGGCGACTTCCGGGTGTCCGAGACCTGGGCAAGGATCTGCAACGACCTCGTCCACCGCGTCGCCGGGCTCTACCCCGACCGCTTCGCGGCGGCTGCCATGCTGCCGCAGTCCCCGGACGTCGACCCGGCCACCTGCCTGCCCGAACTGCGCCGCGCGGTCGAGGAACTCGGCGCGGTGGCCGTGAACCTCAACCCCGATCCGTCGGGAGGCAGTTGGACCGCGCCGCCGCTGACGGACCGGAGCTGGTACCCGCTCTACGAGGCGATGGTCGAGTACGACATCCCGGCGATGATCCACGTCAGCACCTCGTGCAACCCGGCCTTCCACACGACCGGAGCCCACTACCTGAACGCGGACACCACGGCGTTCATGCAACTGCTCCAGGGCGACCTGTTCGCCGACTTCCCGTCGCTGCGGTTCGTGATCCCCCACGGCGGGGGCGCGGTGCCCTACCACTGGGGCCGGTTCCGCGGCCTGGCGATGGCGCTGGGCCGACCGGACCCCGAGACCCTGCTGGACAACGTCTTCTTCGACACCTGCGTGTACCACCAGCCCGGCATCGACCTGCTCACACAGGTCGTCCCCAGCCGGTCCGTGCTGTTCGCCAGCGAGATGATCGGCGCCGTCCGCGACATCGACCCGCGCACCGGCCACCACTTCGACGACACACGACGGTACGTCGACGCCACCGCGCACCTCACCGACGACGAACGGGCCGCCGTCCATTGCGGCAACGCCCTGCGCGTCTACCCCCGCCTCGCCGCCCGGCTCACCGCCTCCGGCCACTGACAGGAGAAGGACCCATGGAACACACGCGGCTCGGTGTCGTCCACACCGCGATCACCCGCGCCGACCCGGAGGACGTCGCCGCACTCTCGGCGTTCGGCGTCGCGACCATCCACGAGGCGATGGGCCGGGTGGGGCTGATGCGCCCGTACCTGCGCCCCGCCTACACCCGGGCCCGGCTCTGCGGCACGGCGGTGACCGTGCTGCTGCAGCCCGGCGACAACTGGATGCTCCACGTCGCCGCCGAGCAGATCGAGGAGGGCGACGTGGTCGTCGCGGCCTGCACGACGGAGAGCGAGGACGGGTTCTTCGGCGAACTGCTCGCCACCTCGTTCCGCGCCCGCGGCGGCCGGGGCCTGGTCATCGACGGCGGCGTGCGCGACGTGGCCGAGCTGGAGGAGATGGACTTCCCGGTCTTCGCCAGGGCGGTCAACGCCAAGGGCACCGTCAAGGCCACCCTCGGTTCGGTCAACGTCCCGGTCGTCTGCGCCAATGCCCTGGTCCGCCCCGGGGACGTGGTCGTGGCGGACCGCGACGGCGTCGTGGTGGTGCCGCGCGAGCGCGCCGCCGAGGTCGCCGCGGCCGCGGCCCGGCGCGAGGCCGGCGAGGAGGGCAAGCGGGCACGGTTCCGCGCGGGCGAGCTCGGCCTGGACCTGTACGGCATGCGCGGCCCGCTGGCCGAGCTCGGCCTGCGCTACGAGGACTGACGATGACGATGCACTACGAGAAGACCCCCGGCTGGCTGGACTGGTACGCCGACCCGAGCCGGCCGCGGTTCCCCATGCCCGAGGGGGCCGTCGACGCGCACTGCCACGTGTTCGGCCCGGGAGCCGCGTTCCCGTTCGCGCCCGAACGCAAGTACACCCCGTGCGACGCGTCCAAGGACCAGCTCTTCGGGCTCCGCGACCACCTGGGCTTCAGCCGCAACGTCGTGGTCCAGGCAACCTGTCACGGCGCCGACAACAGCGCCATGGTCGATGCCCTGCGGTCCTCGGGGGGACTGGCCCGGGGCGTGGCGACGGTACGGCCGGACGTCTCGGACGCCGAGCTGCGGGAGCTGCACGAGGCCGGGGTGCGGGGTGTGCGGTTCAACTTCGTCAAGCGGCTCGTCGACGCGGCTCCGCGGCAGGACCTGTGGGACGTCGCCCGGCGGATCGCGCCCTACGGGTGGCACGTGGTCGTCTACTTCGAGGCGGCCGACCTCGCGGGCCTGCGCGACTTCTTCCTGTCGATCCCGGTTCCGCTGGTCGTCGACCACATGGGCCGGCCCGATGTGACCAAGGACCCGCACGGTCCGGAGTTCGAGGCGTTCCTCGACTTCATGCGGGCCGGGCCGGACATCTGGTGCAAGGTGACCTGCCCCGAACGGCTGTCCGTGAGCGGCCCGCCGGCTCTCGACGGTGAGCGGTCGGCGTACCGCGACGTCGTCCCGTTCGCACGCCGCGTGGTCGAGGAGTTCCCCGACCGGGTGCTGTGGGGGACGGACTGGCCGCACCCGAACCTGGCCACCCACATGCCCGACGACGGCCTGCTCGTCGACTTCGTCCCGAGCATCGCGCCGACGCCGGAGCTGCGGCAGCGGCTCCTCGTCGACAACCCGATGCGCCTGTACTGGCCGGAAGCCGGCTGACCCGTCTCACGATCGGAGCCCGACCTTGTCGCTGGACAAGACCTACAAACTGGTGCCGGGGACCACCGTCTTCGACGCCGAGCAGTCCGCCCGGGGATATCACCTGAACCAGTTCTGCATGTCACTGATGACGGCGGAGAACCGCGCCCTCTACCTCGCCGACGAGCGTGCCTACCTGGACGCGTGGCCGCTGCGCGAGGAGCAGAAGCAGGCGCTGCTCGACCGTGACCTCAACGCCGCGATGCGCGAGGGCGGCAACATCTACTTCCTCGCCAAATGGGGCGCGACGCTGGGATTCTCGTTCCAGCAGATGGCCGGTTCGATGACGGGCATGACCGAGGAGGAGTACCGCGCGATGATGGTCGGCGGCGGCCGCTCCGTCGAGGGCAACCGCATCGATCACGCCGTCCTGGAGGCGGCGCACGCCGATCGGACTCCCCCGGCCGAACACGCCGTGATCACCGGTGCGGTCTTCACCTCGCACGTGCCGGCGATCGGTGCGGCGATGGACCACGGCAAGACCGACGAGCCCTACTGGAGGCCGGTCTTCGAGGGCTACGAGTATTCCAAGGCCTGGGAGGAGGAGAACCGCCCGGATGTGGTCTTCCTGGTCTACAACGACCACGCCTCCGCGTTCGACCTGTCCCTGATCCCGACGTTCGTGCTCGGCACCGGCGCGGCCTGCGCCACCGCCGACGAGGGCTACGGGCCCCGCCCGGTCCCCGGCATCGAGGGCGACCCCGATCTGGCCGCCCACATCGCGCATTCGCTGATCAGGGACGACTTCGACCTCACGCTCGCCAATGACATGACCGTCGACCACGGCCTGACCGTCCCGCTGTCACTGATGTTCGGGGACGTCGAGAAGTGGCCGTGCAAGGTGATCCCGTTCCACGTCAACGTGGTGCAGTACCCCGTGCCTTCGGGCGCCCGGTGCCTCGCACTCGGCCGGGCGCTGCGCAAGGCGATCGAGTCGTACGACCGGCCGCTGAAGGTCCAGGTGTGGGGCACCGGTGGCATGAGCCACCAGCTGCAGGGCCCGCGCGCCGGACTCATCAACCGCGCGTGGGACAACGCCTTCCTCGACAGGCTCGTCGAGGACCCGGTCGGCCTGTCGCGGGTACCGCACCTGGAATACGTCGAGGAGGCGGGCTCGGAGGGCATCGAACTGGTGATGTGGCTGATCGCCCGCGGCGCGATGAGCGACCTCGACGGGTCGGGGGACATCGAGGTCAAGCACCGCTTCTACCACGTGCCGGCGTCCAACACCGCCGTCGGCCACCTGATACTCGAGAACCACACCCGGGCCCAGGAGCCCGCCGAAGGAGTGAAGTGACATGAGCGACGACCGGACCCTCCGGGTGGCCCTGGCCGGCGGTGGCGCCTTCGGCGCCAAGCACGCGGCCGCGCTCAGGCGGATCGAGGGCGTCGAGGTGGCCGCCGTCGTGAGCAGCACCCTCGAACGTGCGCGGAAGTTCGCCGCGGAGCAAGGGATCGGCCGTGCCGTGGCCTCCCTGGACGAGGTGCTGGCGATGGACGACGTCGACGCCGTCGTCCTCGCCACCCCCACCCCGATGCACGCCGCGCAGACGCTGGCCTGCCTCGACGCGGGCAAGCACGTCCAGGTCGAGATTCCGCTGGCCGCCTCCCTCGGCGACGCCGAGGCCTGTCTGGCGGCGCAGGAGCGCACCGGGCTGGTCGCCATGGTGGGCCACACCCGGCGCTTCAACCCGAGCCACCAGTGGGTGCGGCGGCAGATCCAGGCCGGGCGGTTCAACATCCAGCAGATGGACGTGCAGACGTACTTCTTCCGCCGCACGAACCTCAACGCGCTGGGCGCTCCGCGCTCCTGGACCGACCACCTGCTGTGGCACCACGCGGCGCACACCGTCGACCTCTTCGCCCACCAGACCGGCTCGCCGATCGTGCAGGCCAACGCGGTCCAGGGCCCGATCCACCCCGAGCTCGGCATCGCGATGGACATGTCGGTCCAGCTGCGCGCGGCGAACGGCGCCATCTGCACCCTGTCCCTGTCGTTCAACAACGACGGCCCGCTCGGCACCTTCTTCCGCTACATCGGCGACACCGGCACCTACATCGCCCGCTACGACGACCTGGTCACCGGCAAGGACGAGCCGATCGACGTGAGCGGGGTCGACGTGTCGATGGACGGCATCGAACTGCAGGACCGCGAGTTCGTCGCCGCCATCCGCGAGGGCCGGGAGCCGAACTCCTCCATCGCCCAGGTCATGTCCTGCTACCGGACTCTGGCGGGCCTGGAGGAGCAGCTCGACGCCGCCCCGGGCGCGTGAGCACGGCACCGGTGACGGAGATCGGCACCGAACGCTGCGGGCGGGCGGGCTGAACGGCACACCGCGGGCGGACAGGACGACAGGACGGGCTCACCGTGCCGGCGGCACGGTGAGCCCGTCCTGTCGTCCTGTCCGCCCTGCCGTCCGGGTCGGCTGCCGAAGCCGAGACCGAGGCGGTCCGGTCCGGTCCGGTCCGGTCAGGCGTAGTGGCGGTACACGGCCTCGGCGACGCAGGCCGGCTTGTCGCCGCCCTCGACCTCGACGGTGAAGGTGATCGGCATCTGCACGCCGTTGCCCTTGACCTCCTCCACCGTGCCGACGGCACCGTGGAGACGGATCTTCGCGCCGACCCGGACGGGGCTGGGGAAACGGACCTTTTCCAGGCCGTAGTTGACGCTCATCTTGGTGCCGGTGATGCCGAGCAGCTCGCCGAAGAGCGGGATGATCAGGGAGAGGGTCAGGTAGCCGTGGGCGATCGGGCCGCCGAAAGGTCCGTCCTTGGCCTTCTCCGGGTCGGTGTGGATCCACTGGTGGTCGTCGGTGGCGTCGGCGAAGGTGTCCACCCGGTCCTGGGTGATCTCCAGCCACTCGGTGCGGCCGAGGTCGGCTCCGCTGAGGGAGGTGAGCGCGTCGAGGCCGTCGGCGATGGCGATGGGCATGAGGAATCCTTTCGATGGGGTGGGCGACGCCGAGCGCGCCCTGGGGGAACGTCCTGCTCGAACGCCGTTCACGACTGGGGGCGTGCGGAGGGGGCGGTGGCGAAGGCGTCGCGCACGGCGGACTTCACGATCTTTCCGGAGGCCGTGCGCGGCAGGCCGCCCGTGAGGACGACCGACTTCGGGATCTTGTACTTGGCGAGCCGGCCCCGGAGGTGGCCGAGGATGTCGTCCTCGCCGGCGCGGGCCTCGGGCTTGAGGACGACTACGGCGCGGCCGACCTCGCCCCAGACCGGGTCGGGAATGCCGATGACCGCGCATTCGGCGACGGCGGGGTGGTCGAGGAGCGCGTCCTCGACTTCGGCGGGGTAGACGTTCTCGCCGCCGGAAACGTACATGTCCTTGACCCGGTCGACGATGTAGGCGTAGCCGTCGGCGTCGGTTCGGGCGATGTCGCCGGTGCGCAGCCAGTCGCCGTCGGCGAAGGCCGCGGCGGTGTCCTCGGGCCGGTTCCAGTAGCCGGTCATGGTGTGGGGTCCCTGGACGAGGACCTCGCCGCGTTCGCCGGGCGCGGTGTCGCTGCCGTCGGGGCGGACGATGCGGGTGTCGGTGAAGAAGTGCGGGACTCCGGCGGAGCCCGCCTTGTCCACCGTCCGCTCCCTGTCGAGGAAGAGGACGCCGGGAGAGGCCTCCGTCATGCCGTAGCCCTGACTGAAGGCGAGGCCGCGGTCGGTGTACGCGGCGATGGTGCGCGCCGGGACCGGTGCTCCGCCGCAGTTGAGGGTGCGCAGGCTGGAGAGGTCGGTGCTCGCCCAGCGCGGCCGGGCGGCCATGGCGTCGTACATCGTGGGGACGCCGAACAGGTAGGTGACCCTCAGGCGTTCGACGGTGTCCAGGACCAGGTCGGCGTCGAAGGCGGCGTGCAGGACCACCCGGCCGCCCTTGAGGAGGGTGGGCAGGCACGTCATGTTGAGGGCGCCGGTGTGGAACAGCGGGGCCACGACCAGGGTGACCTCGTCGGCGGTGAGGTCGGTGTCGACGAGGACGTTGACGCTGTTCCAGGTGATGTTGGCGTGGGAGAGGACGGCTCCCTTGGGACGGCCGGTGGTCCCGGAGGTGTACATGATCATGCACGGGTCCTCGGGGCGCACGGCCACGTCCAGAAGCCCGTCCGTGGCGCCGGCCGGCAACTCCTCGTAGGCGAGGGCGTCGTCGCCGGGTCCCTCCGGCCCGTCGAGTGCGATCCGGTGGCGCACCCCGGCCTCGTCGGCGGCGGCGCGTGCGACCTCGGCCTGCTCGGGGGCGTGGAAGAGGACGACGCTGCCCGAGTCGGAGAGGTTGTACGCCAGTTCCGGGGCGGTCAGGCGGGTGTTGAGGGGGACGAAGACCGCGCCGAGCGCTCCGGCGGCGAACAGCGTCTCCAGGAGGGCCGGGTGGTTGGGGCCCAGGTAGGCGATCCGGTCACCGCTCACCACGCCCAGGGCCCGCAGGCCGTGGGCCAGCCGCAGGACGCGGCGGTGGAGTTCCCGATAGGTCAGGGTGCGGTCGCCGTGGACGACGGCGGTCCGGTCGGGTGTCTTGCGGGCCCGGCGCGCCGGCCAGGAGCCGATGCCTTGGTTCAGCACGAGCGTTTCCTTCAGTCGGTGGACAGGCCGAGCAGCCGGGCGGCGTTCTCCTTGAGGATCTTCGGCCGGACCTCGGGCTTGATGTCGAGCGCGGCGAAGTCGGCGAGCCACCGGTCGGGGGTGATGACCGGATAGTCGGAGCCGAAGAGGACCTTGTCCTTGAGCAGGGTGTTGGCGTAGCGCACGAGCTGCGGCGGGAAGTACTTCGGCGACCAGCCGGACAAGTCGATGTGGACGTGGGGCTTGTGGGTGGCGACCGCGAGCGCCTCGTCCTGCCAGGGGAAGGACGGGTGTGCGAGGACGATCCTCAGCTCGGGGAAGTCGACGGCGACGTCGTCGACCGCCATGGGGTTCGAGTACTTCAGCCGGATGCCGCCGCCGCCCGGGACACCTGCGCCGATCCCGGTCTGGCCGGTGTGGAAGAGGGCGGGTACGCCGAGTTCCTCGATGGCCTCGTACAGCGGGTAGGCGAGGCGGTCGTCCGGGGAGAAGGCCTGGATGCTGGGGTGGAACTTGAACCCGCGCACCCCGTACTCCTCCACCAGGCGCCGGGCCTCGCGGACCCCGGCGCGGCCCTTGTGCGGGTCGACGCTGGCGAACGGGATCAGGGCGTCGGCATGGGCGGCGCAGCTCTCGGCGATCTCCTCGTTGGAGATCCGCGGGTGGCCGGTGGCGTGCTCGGCGTCGACGGTGAAGACGACGGCCGCCATGCGGCGTTCGCGGTAGTGCGCGGCCATCTCGTCGATGGTGGGCTGCCGGTGGCCGTGGGCCTTGAAGTAGTTCTCGGAGGCGCCGAACAGCTCGGGGCTGAGGGCCCCGTGGCCGTCCTTGGAGACCTCGGCGTGGGTGTGCACGTCGATGGCGGTCAGCGCGTCGAGGTCGAGCGCGGGCGTGCGGGGGCGCTCGGTCATCTCATGCCTCCGGGGCCTGGGGCGCGGGGATGCCGTAGGTCTCGGGCTCGGCGCCGACGCCGTCCGGCCACAACGCGGCGATGGTGTCGCCGCTCCAGCCCCCGTCGGCGAAGGCGACCGCCTTCTCCTTCGGGTGGGCCCACAGGGCGAGACGGTCGCCACCGATGCCGATGGCCTGCCCGGTCACTCCGTCGGAGGCGTCCGAGGCCAGGAAGGTGATCAGACCGGCGACGTCCTCGACGGTGCCGAGGCCCTCGTCCTTGCGCAGCCAGTCCGGCAGTGGCTCGCCGGTGCGCTCGGACTCCTCGATGACCGGGGCGAACGCCGGGATGGTCCTGGTCATCTCCGTGGCGGCGACGGGCACGACGGCGTTGACGGTGATGCCGGCGCGGCCCAGTTCCATGGCCCAGGTGCGGGCCATGGCGACGATGCCGGCCTTGGCGGCGGCGTAGTTGCCCTGGCCGAAGTTGCCGCGCTGGCCGGCGGGCGAGGAGATCAGGACGAGGCGACCGCCGGTGCCCTGCTCGCGCATGCGGACGGCGGCGGCTCGGGCGCAGGTGAACGTGCCGCGCAGGTGGACCCGTACGACGTCGTCGAAGTCCTCGTCGGTCATCTTCCACAGCACGCGGTCGCGCAGGATGCCGGCGTTGGTGACGAGCACGTCCAGGCGGCCGAACGCCGCGACCGCCGCGTCCACGAGCCGCTGGGCCGCTTCGCTGTCGCCCACGGCGGCCGCGACGCCGGTCGCGGTGCCTCCGCGGGACGTGATCGATGCGACGGCGGCGTCCACCGTGTCCTTGTCGACGTCGTTGACGACGACGGCGGCACCCGCGGCGGCGAGGGCCTGGGCGTATGCCAGGCCGAGACCGCGTCCGCTGCCGGTGACTACGGCGACCTTGCCCTGAAGATCCATGAGGGTGCCTCCCGAAAGGGATGAAGGGGGTGAAAGGAGCGATGAGGGAATCCCGGAAGCAACGGCCGAGCCGCGATCGACAGGAATCCTGATGAATGCAGTCTGAGCAATCGGCAGGATTCCTGTCAATGCCCTAGGGTGAGGCGGCACCGCGTACCGGTCACACGGCACCGGGAGCGGTACGAGCCGCCCCACGCGGGCCGCCACGACGGGAGGATGGACGTGAGCACGTCGCTGCTCTACCTGGTCAAGAGAACGGAGCTGGTGGTGCGCGCCCGCCTGGACGAGCTGCTCAAGCCCGCCGGGGTCACGGCGTTGCAGTACACCGCCCTGACGGTGCTGGAGCGGCACGACGGCATCTCCGCGGCGCAGCTCGCCCGCGACTCCTTCGTCACCGCCCAGTCGATGGCCGACATGGTCCGCACGCTGGAGGCCCGCGGCCTGATCCGACGCGAGCCCAATCCGGCCAACCGCCGCGAACGCCTCATCCTGCTCGCCGACCCCGGGCGGCGACTGCTCGCCGAGTACGCCGAGCCCGCGCGCCGCATCGAGGAACGCATGACCGCCGGCCTGAGCCCCGAGCAGACCGAGGCGTTCCGAGCCGCGCTGAACGAGTCCTGGCGCGCCCTGTCCTGACCCGGCGCACCCGCGGAGCGGCCGTTGCTCAGCTCTCGGCCGCCGTCTGGAGCACCACCGCCATCGCGCTGAGCATCAGTTCCAGGGCGAAGGGGTAGCCGCTGTCGCGCATGTCGGCGGCGAGCAGCGGGAAGGTCGCGGCGATGTTCGGATGGGTGTCGGCCGACAGTCGGCCGTAGACCGAGTTCCAGACCGCCTCGTCCGCCTCCCGGGCGGTCTTCGGCAGGGCGAGCGCTGCGGCGTCCTGGGCGGCGAAGGCCAGGGCCTGGTCGACGAACGCGTGGTAGGCGCGGACGGCGAAGGCGTCCGGGAAGCCCGCCGAGCGGAGGATTCCGAGGATCCGCTCGACGGCCCGGGTCTCGTGGGGGCGTCCCGTCGTGCGGTACGCCCCGAGGACGGCCGCCTGCGGGTGGGACAGGTAGCAGGCGTGGATCCGCAGCCCCATCGAGCGCAGGTCCTCCCGCCAGTCCCCGGTCGCCCGCCAGCCCTCCTGCGCCCTGCCGATCATTTCGTCCGCGAGGGCGAGGAGGAGGGCGTCGGTGTTGTGGAAGTAGCGGTAGAGCGCGCTGGGGTCGGCGCCGAGTGCGGCGCCCAGTCTTCGTACGGAGAGCGCCTCGGCACCGTGCTGGGCGACCAGTCGCAGCGCCGTCTCGACGATGAGCTCCTCCGAGAGGACGGCGCCCTGCTTGGTGGGTCTGCGGCGCTTGCGCCCGCCTTCGGGGATGACACGTTCGGACATGGCCGGGACCTTACGTCAACACCATTGACGTGTAAACGGCCTTGCCGATTCCATGGCGCCACCCCCCGTCGCCTCACGCTCTGGAGCTTTCGAATGGCCAAGGCCGATCTGGTCTTCACCCGCGGCCCCGTCTTCACGGTGGACCCGGCCCGTACCCGGGCGACCTCGCTCGCCGTCGTCGGCGACCGGATCGCGGCCGTCGGCCACGACGAGGTGCGCGAACTCGTGGGGCCCGGCACCGAGGTGGTCGACCTGACGGGGAAGCTGCTGCTCCCCGGCTTCCAGGACTCCCACGTGCACCCGGTCTTCGCCGGGGTGGAGATGGCCGAGTGCGATCTGACCGAGACCGTCACGGTGGACGACTACCTGGCCCGGATCCGTGCGTACGCCGACGCGCACCCCGACCGCGAGTGGATCACCGGTGGCGGCTGGTCGATGGAGAGCTTCGAGGGCGGACTGCCGACCCGGCAGCTCATCGACTCCGTCGTCCCGGACCGCCCGGTCTTCCTGGCCAACCGGGACCACCACGGTGCCTGGGCCAACACCCGGGCGCTCGAACTCGCCGGGATCACCGCCGCCACCCCCGATCCCGCCGACGGCCGGATCGAGCGCGAGCCGGACGGCACTCCGAGCGGCGTGCTCCAGGAGGGGGCCACCTCGCTGGTCGGCAGGCTGCTGCCGCCGAGCACGCAGGCCGAGCTCCTCGCCGGGCTGCTGCGGGCCCAGAAGCTGCTGCACTCCCTCGGCATCACGGGGTGGCAGGACGCGATGCTCGGCGAGCTCGGCGGCCGACCCGATCCCTCGGACGCCTACCTGACCGCGGCCGGGGACGGCACCCTCACGGCCCGGGTGACCGGGGCGCTCTGGTGGGACCGGGCGCGGGGCGCCGAGCAGATCCCCGAACTGGTGGCCCGGCGCGAGAAGATGCGGGCCGGGCGGTTCCACGCGACCTCGGTGAAGGTCATGCAGGACGGCATCGCGGAGAACTTCACCGCCGCCATGACCTCCCCCTATCTGGACGGCTGCGGCTGCGCCACCGCCAACAGCGGCCTGAGTTTCATCGAGCCCGGGGCGCTGCGCGGATACGTGACGGAGCTCGACGCCCTCGGCTTCCAGGTGCACTTCCACGCCCTCGGCGACCGTGCCGTGCGCGAGGCCCTCGACGCGATCGAGGCGGCGGTGGCGGCCAACGGACACCGCGGCAACCGCCACCACCTCGCCCATCTCCAGGTCGTCCACCCCGAGGACCTCACCCGCTTCGCCGCGCTGGGCGCCCTGGCCAACATCCAGCCCCTGTGGGCGGCCCACGAGCCCCAGATGGACGACCTGACCATCCCGTTCCTGGGTCCGGAGCGCGCCGCCTGGCAGTACCCGTTCGGCGACCTGGTGCGCGCGGGCGCGACCCTCGTCGCGGGCAGCGACTGGCCGGTGAGCAGCCCCGATCCGCTCGCGGGCCTCCACGTGGCCGTGAACCGCCGGGATCCCGAAGCCGACCACGACCGGATCTTCTACCCCGAGCAGCGGCTCGACCTGCCGACCGCGCTGGCCTCCTACACCGCCGGGGCCGCCCACGTGAACGGTCACGACGACGCGGGCAGCCTGCGCGTCGGCAACCTCGCCGACCTGGTCGTCCTGGACCGCGACATCCTCACGGCGCCCGCGGAGGAGATAGCGGAGGCCCGGGTGGAGCGGACCTATGTCGGCGGCCGGCTCGTGCACTCGGTCTGAGCGGACCGGACCGATGACGCCCGTACGTCGAGTCGGGTCGGGACGAGCACCCCCGCCGTCTCCCGTTCGCCGTGTTCCAGGACCGCCACCAGCATCTCGATGCCCGCCTCCGCGATCGCCTCGGGCCGCAGGCTCAGGGTGGTCACGGGCGGCTCGGTGTGCTCGGCGGTGACGTCCTCGCTCACGCAGACGAGGAGCAGGTCGCCGGGGACCTCGTAGCCGAGCCGGCGCGCCGCGTCCAGGACGAGCGGCGGACTCGCCTCGGCCACGACGAGGAGGGCGTCGGGCCGTCCCGGGCCGGCCGCCGGGTCGCCCGCGAGGGCGGTCTCGACGGCACGGATGACGGGACCGTTGCCCGGACTCCCGGCCCGTACGACCCGTTCCGGCACGCCGTGGACCGCACACCACTCGTGGTGCGCGGCCAGCACCTCGGTGTGGAAGCGGGTGGTGCTGTCCGGCACCAGGAGGACGGGCCGGCGGGCTCCCTGCTCGCGGACGTGGTCGAGGGCGCCCCGCACGGCGCGGCCGGTGTCCACGTCCACCCAGTACGCCCCGGGCCGCCCCTCGACGGAGCGGTCGCTGAACACGGGGATGCGGGCGGCGAGGAGGTCCTCGACGATCGGGTCGTCGGCGACCGGGTCGGCGACGACCACCGCGTCGAGCGACAGGTCGGCCCACTCGCTCTGCAGGGACCCGGCGGGCAGCAGCACCACGGCGTAACCGCGCTTCAGCGACGTCGCCGCGGTGGCCGCGGTCAGCCGGGCGAAGTACGGCGACTCCAGGAAGGTCCAGGGGGCGTCGGCGAACTCCCCGACCACGTATCCGATCAATCTGGCCCGTCCCGCGCGCAGCCGGCGCGCGGCGGCGTTGGGCCGGTAGCCCATTCTGCGCGCGGTCTCGCGGGCCTTCTCCCGGACCTCGGGAGAGAGCCTTCCGGTGCCGTTCAGCGCCGCCGAGACGGTCGTCTTGGACAGGCCCGCCTCGCGGGCCACGTCGACGAGGCGGACGCGCGGGAGGGGCGGCGAGGGCTGCCCGCCATGCGGTGGGACGTCGGTCATGCGACTGATGCTGCCACCCTCGTGACCTTTGCAAAACCGTTCCCGCACAACCTTGTGCGGGAACGTTCCCGCATCAATACTCGCTCCATCCCCCAGCGCCCGTCACTACACCCGTAAAGGGGTGGGTCTGCATGCGCATGCCCCGAACCATCGCGCTCCTCGTCTGTACCGCCGCCGTCGCGGCCGCCACCGGTGCCTGTTCCGGCGCCACCCCGCCCAAGACCGCCGGCGGCCCGGACTTCGAGGTCACTCCGCTCTCGCCGCCCGCCCAGGGCCCCCTGGACTCCTTCACCTGGTCCCTGTACGCCGAGCCGTACACGCTCGACTACGCCCTCGCGTACGACTACCCGCCGAACACCGTGCTCGCCAACGTGTGCGAGCAGCTCATGCGGGTCACCCCCGACATGAAGATCGAGCCGGGCCTCGCGGTGAAGTACGACCGCCCCGACCCGCTCACGCTGGTCTACACCCTGCGCCCCGACGTGAAGTTCCACGACGGCACGACCATGACCGCCGACGACGTGGTCGCCTCCCTCCAGCGCCAGATGGACCCGGCGACCGGCTCCCCCTGGGGCTCGGCGTTCAAGAACGTCAAGGCCGTCGAGAAGACCGGCCCGCTGGAGGTGACGCTCCGGCTCACCAAGCCCGACGTCCTGCTGCACGAGCTGATGGCCGCCTCTCCCGGCACCATCGAGAGCGCCGCCACCCTCGCCAAGGCCGGCAAGGACTACGGAACCCCCTCGGGCAAGGTCAACTGCACCGGTCCGTACTCCCTCGACACCTGGTCCCAGGGCACCGAGATCACCCTGAAGAAGCACGGCGCGTACTGGGACTCCCGGCTCGTCCCCAAGGCCGACACCGTGAAGTTCACCTTCATCGAGGACGTGGCGGCCCGCACCAACGCCTTCCTGTCCGGCACCGCCGACGGCGGCTACATGGTGGCCCCCGCGACGATCGGACAGCTGCGGTCCGGCGCCAAGGGGACCGTCCTCTTCGGCCCCAACACCGCCGCGTCGAACCTCGCCGTGCTCGACTTCAAGGGCCCGCTCGGCGACGCGAAGGTGCGCCAGGCCCTCTCCCTGGCTCTCGACCGGAAGAACATCATCAAGGCCGCGGCCGGCGGCATCGGCGTCCCCGCCAAGGCCCCCGCCGCGCGCGGCGCGTGGGCGCTGGCGCCGGAGAAGACCGCCGCGCTCCACGACACGCTGCCCGAGCCCGGTCACGACGTCGGCGCCGCGAAGAAGCTCGTCCAGGAGGCCGGTGCCACCGGCCGCAAGATCACCCTGGTCACCAGCACGCTCGCTCCCGAGATCAGCGTCGTCGCCAACGCCGTGCAGGCCGCCGGCCGTGAGATCGGCCTGGACGTCGAGCTGAAGTCGGTGGCCCCCGAGGCGTACAGCAGCATCTTCGTCGACCCCGCCGCACGCGCCGGCCTGGACCTGGTCATCACCAACGGGTACGACAACACGCCCGACCCGCTGGAGTTCTACCAGTACCTGCGCACCGGCGACTTCGGCAACTACGGCAACTGGTCGAACGCCGAGTACGACGCCGCCTTCGACCGGGCCAACGCGGAACCCGACGCCGCCAAGCGCGCCGACCTGACCGCCGAACTCCAGAAGATCGCGATGCGCGAACTGCCGATCATCCCCCTCTACGAGGCGCCCTACATGGTCTTCCTCGGCAAGCGCGTGACCGGTGCCCCCACCGGGATCGCCCAGCTGTACTACCCGTGGGCCGCGACGATCGGGGCCGCGGCGAAATGACGCGCTACCTCATCGGACGCATCATCGGCCTGGTGGCAGTGCTGTTCGTGACCTCCCTCGTGGTCTTCGGCAGCGTCCACCTGGCGCCCGGCGACCCGGTGTCGTTCCTGCTCCACGGCCGGCCCGCGACCCCCGAGGCGGTGGCGGCCCTGCGCTCCCAGTACCACCTGGACGACCCGCTGCCCGTGCAGTACGCGAAGTGGCTCGGCGGCGTCCTCCAGGGCGACTTCGGCACCTCCGCCCAGTTCCACCAGGACGTCTCCGCGCTCATCGGATCGCGCCTGCCCGGCACGGCCCTGCTCGTCGGGTACGCGGCGCTGCTCGTCGCCGTCATCGGCGTGGCGGCCGGGGTCCTCGCCGCGCTGCGGCCCGGGCCGCTGGACCGGGCGGTGCTGCTCGGCAGCGGTGTCGCCACGGCCACACCGTCCTTCGTGACCGCGATCGCGCTCGTGTCCCTCTTCTCCGTCCGCCTGGGCTGGTTCCCCGGCCCGGGCGGCACGCCCGTCGGATTCTCCGAAAGGCTGCACCACCTGACCCTGCCGGCCTTCGCCCTGGCGCTGACCTTCGCGGGTCTGCTCGCCCGGGTGACCCGCTCGGCGATGCTCGACGAACTCGGCCGGGAACACGTCGAGGTGGCGCACGCCCGCGGAGTCCAGGGGCGGACGGTGGTCCGCCGGCACGTCCTGCGCAACGCGCTCGGCCCGGTCGTCACCGTCGGCGGCACGATGCTCGCAGGACTCCTCATCAGCACCTCGATCGTCGAGACCGCCTTCGACGTGCCCGGTCTCGGCTCCCTGCTCGTGCAGTCGGTCACCGCCAAGGACTTCGCCGTCGTGCAGGCCATCACCCTGCTCAGCGTCGGCGCGTTCGTCCTCGTCAACCTCGCGGTCGACCTGCTCGCACCGCTCATCGACCCCCGGCTGTCGCTCCACGGGGAAGGCTCCTCATGACCACCACCGCTCCTCCGGAGCCCGCCGTCCTGCGCCGCCGGCCCGGCCTGCGCCCCCTGCGCCTCCTCGCCCAGGGGCCGTTGTTCACCGCCTCGGTCGCGGTGCTCGCCGTCCTCGTCCTGGTCGCCGCGCTCGCCCCCGTCCTCGCACCGTACGACCCCGAGGCCCTCGACCTCTCGGCGAGCCTGGCCGGAACCACCGGCGAGCACCTGCTCGGCACCGACCAGTCCGGGCGGGACGTCCTGTCCCGGCTGATGTACGGGGCCCGCACCGGGCTGCTCGGCCCGCTGCTCGTCGTCGGCGTCTCCACCCTGCTCGGCACCCTGCTCGGCGTGGTGGCGGCCTGGCGCGGCGGTTGGGCGGACTCCGTCCTGTCCCGCTCGATGGACATGGTCTTCGCGATTCCCGGGCTGTTGCTCGCCATCCTGCTCGTCTCGGTCGTCGGCGCTGGGATGACCGCGCCCGTGATCGCGATGGCGGTGGCCTACACCCCGTACGTGGGCCGGCTGGTACGCGGCATCGCACGCCAGGAGAAGGCCCGCCCGTACATCGAGTCCTACCGGGTGCAGGGCTGGTCCGGCTGGACCGTCTGCCTGCGCCACCTGCTGCCCAACATCGCCGCCACCGTCTTCGCCCAGTCCGCCATGAACTTCGGGTACGCGCTGATGGACCTGGCGGCGCTCTCCTACCTCGGCTTCGGAGTGCAGCCGCCGACCGCCGACTGGGGCGCGATGATCAACGAAGGCCAAGCGGCCGTCCAGCAAGGGGCGATGCTGCCCGCCCTCGCGCCTTCCGTGTGCATCGTGCTCGCCGTGGTGGCGTTCGGCATCGTCGGCGAGGGCCTCGCCGACCGGATCGCGAGGCGGAAGCGGTGAACCGCATGAACGAACAGCGGGAACAGCGGGAACAGCGGGAACAGCGGGACGCGACTCCGGTCCCGGCCGGCGGCCGGCGTCCGATCCTGGAGATCGACGGGCTCGGGGTCCGGCTGCCCGACGACCGGGCCGGACGCCCGATCCTGGACGGGGTCGACCTGCGGGTGGGCCCCGGGGAGAGCGTCGGCCTCGTCGGCGAGTCCGGCTCCGGGAAGTCGGTGGCGTGCCGCAGCGTTCTCGGGCTGCTGCCCGGGGGCGCGAGCACCAGCGGCGAGGTCCGGGTCGCGGGCCGGGACGTACTGACCATGAACCGCACGGAACTGGCCGAGCTGCGGGCCCGGCAGGTCGCGATGGTCTTCCAGGACCCGCGTGCCTCCGTGAACCCGCTGCGCCGCGTGGGCGACTTCCTGACGGAGGGCCTGCGCGCGGCCGGGACCCCGGCCGCCACGGCGGACGCGCGGGCCCTCGAACTCCTCGACGCGGTCGGTATCCGGGACCCGCGCGGCGCCCTGCGCCGCCGTCCCCACGAGTTCTCCGGCGGCATGCTCCAACGGGTGGTCATCGCCGCGGCGCTCGCGGCCGAACCCGCGCTGATCGTCGCCGACGAGCCGACCACCGCCCTGGACGTCACGACCCAGGCGGAGATCGTCGAACTCCTCGCCCGGCTGCGCGCCGAGCGCGGCACGGGTCTGCTCTTCGTCACCCACGACCTCGAACTGGCGGCCACCGTTTGTGACCGGGTGTACGTGATGTACGCGGGCCGGATCGTGGAAACGCGGGGCACCGACGAACTGTTCGACCGGCCCCGGCACCCGTACACCGCGGGGCTGCTCGCCTGCACGCCGAGCATCGAAGCCGGCGCCCCCGCGCCGCGCCCCATCCCCGGGCGCCCGGTCTCGCTGGCCGAGGCCCCGTCGGGCTGCGCCTTCGCCGCGCGCTGCGCGCACGCGGTGGCGCGCTGCTCCGAGGAGAAGCCCGTACTCACCCGGCACGGCGACGGATTCGCCGCCTGCCACCGCGCGGACGAAGGGATCACGCTGTGACCGCCTCAGCGAAAGAGGCACCGGTCGCCGAGGGACTGGTCGTCGAAGGTCTGCGCAAGCAGTACGGGGACCACACCGCGGTCGACGGCGTCTCCTTCTCCCTGGCTCCCGGGGCCTGCCTCGCGATCGTCGGGGAGTCCGGAAGCGGCAAGACCACCACGGTCCGGATGCTGGTCGGCCTGGAGCGCCCGGACGGCGGGACCGTCCGCCTGGACGGCCGGGACCGCTCCGCGCTGCCCCGGCGGCGGGCGGAACGGCTGGCCAGGGCTCGGGAGATCCAGATGGTCTTCCAGGATCCGTACCTCTCGCTCGATCCCCGGGTGAGCGTCTCCGGATGCCTGGACGAGGTGTTGCGCCTCCACACGGATCTCGACGCGGCCGGCCGCGGCACCCGGGTCACCCAACTCCTGGACCAGGTCGGCCTCGGCCCGCGCGAGGCCGCCGCCCTCCCCCGCGACCTCTCGGGCGGCCAGCGGCAGCGCGTGGCGATCGCCCGTGCCCTCGCCGTGGAGCCCCGGGTCCTCGTCCTCGACGAGGCCGTCGCCGCGCTCGACGTGTCGATCCAGGCGCAGATACTCGAACTCCTCGGGCAGATCCGCAGCGCATCGGGGATCGGCTACCTCTTCGTCACCCACGACCTGGCGGTGGTCCGGCACATCGCCGACGAGGTCCTCGTGCTCAAGTCCGGCCAGGTCGTGGAGACGGGCCCGACCTCACGGGTCCTGGAGGCCCCGGAACACCCGTACACGCGGCTCCTCCTGGACTCGGTCCCCCGTCGCAGGCGGTCCCCCGCGGACCGCTGACCACCACCCGCACCCCGGGCCCGCGCCAGGGCCTCCGCCGATGCCGGCGCGAGGCCTTTCGACGCGGGCCCGGCCGGGTTGTGCCCCTGGGTCCTCGTCGTGGCCCGCGGACGCACGAAAGGCCGTCCTCTCAAAATGAGAGAACGGCCTCCGACTTCGAACAACGAAGTCGGGACGACAGGATTTGAACCTGCGACCCCTTGACCCCCAGTCAAGTGCGCTACCAAGCTGCGCCACGTCCCGTTGCACCTTTGTCCGGTCTTTCCGGGTTTCCCCTGACCGGCGGCACATGCAGAACATTACCCCACGCCGAGGGGTGTGCATGCACCGGTAATCGCCCCGGGAGAGGATGGGCCGGTGAACGTACGGGATCGGGATGGCGACGGGCGGGCGCGGAGTGCGCGGCCGAGGGACGGGCTGGGGCGGCCGCTGCCCTACGGGGCGCCGGGGGTGGAGCGGCAGCCCGAGGGGGTGGTGCGCTCGCCCGCGGAGACCGTGCGCGAGGCGCAGCGGCTGCTGGACGCCGGGATGCCGTTCCACGCGCACGAGGTGTTCGAGGACGCGTGGAAGTCGGGGCCCGAGGCGGAGGCCCCGCTGTGGCGGGGGCTCGCCCAGCTCGCCGTCGGGCTGACGCACGCCGCGCGCGGGAACGCGGTAGGCGGGGCACGGCTGCTGCGCCGCGGGGCCGGCTCGCTGGCCGGGCTGGAGGAGGCGTACGGGATGGACGTGGCGGGGCTGGCCGGGTGGGCGCTGGAGCTGGCGGGCCGGGTCGAGGCGGGCGGGCCCGTCGACCCGGCCCGCGAGGCGCCCCGGCTCACCGGTGCGCCCGGTCTCGGCTGAGGGGGCTATCCGGCCGGCTGGAGGAGGTCCCAGCGGTTGCCGTACAGGTCCTCGAAGACGGCGACGGAGCCGTACGGCTCGTGTCGAGGCTCCTCCAGGAAGCGGACGCCCTCGGCGGTCATCCGGGCGTGGTCGCGCGTGAAGTCGTCGGTGTACAGGAAGAAGCCGACGCGCCCGCCCGTCTGGTCCCCGACGCGGGAGCGCTGGGCGTCGTCCTTGGCCCGGGCCAGCAGGAGGGCCGATTCGGTGGCGCCTGGCGGGCGGACCACGACCCACCGCGAACCGTCCGGGCGGGCGGTGTCCTCGGCGAGGTCGAAGCCGACGGCGCGGGTGTAGAAGTCGATGGCCTCGTCGTAGTCGTGGACGACGAGGGCGGTGAGGGCGATGTGGGAGGGCATGCCCTCATTGTGCGCCGAGGAGGACCACTTCCAGGATGCGCGGGCCGTGTACGCCCTCCACCCGGTCGAGTTCGATGTCGCTGGTGGCGGACGGGCCCGAGATCCAGGTCATCGGGCGGGCGGGGTCGAGGCGTTCGAGGGCCTGCGGTACGGAGTCCACGAGCTGCTCGGGGACGCGGACCACGCAGATGTGGTGGTCGGGGATCAGGGTGATGCGGCGTCGGCCCTGGTCGGGTCCGCCGTCGAGGACGATCGTGCCCGTCTCGGCGATGGCCAGGGCGCAGCCGGTGACCACGCTGTCGATCCTGTCCAGTTCGGCCGGGGTCGACGCGGCCCGGTCGTGGATGCGGACCGGGTCGGCCTCCTTGAGCCAGTGCGGGGGCAGGGCGGGCGGTACGAGGACCGTGCTCGACCCGTGCACGGCCAGGAGGCGCGTCAGCAGCCGGGCGATGCCGTCCTCGTCGGTGCGGTGGACCTTCGCGCGGTACTCGGCGAGGTTGGCGGCGAGCAGGTCGGCGCTTTCGGACGGGGTGCGGGTGCCGTGGACCCGCAGGTAGTCCCGGGGGATGCCGGTGTCCGGGCCGGGGGCGAACGGCCGGGCGTCCGGGGCCGGGGCGTCCGGGGCCGGGGCGTCTGGGGCCGGGGCGTCTGGGGCCGGGGCGTCCGGGGTCGGGGCATCCGGGGTCGGGGCATCCGGGGCCGGGGCATCCGGGGCCGGGGCGTCCGGGGCCGGGGCCTCCGGGGCCGGGGCCTCCGGGGCCGGGGCCTCCGGGGCCGGGGCCTCCGGGCCGGCGGTCGCCCGGCGGATGCGGGCCAGGATGCGGTCCCTGCTGCTCACTGCGGGGTCTCCCGTTCGCGGTTGGTCCACCAGTCACGGAAGGACTCGGCGGGAAGGTCGGGCAGTTCGCGCGTGTCGGTCCAGGCCCGTCCGGGTCCCGGGAGGCGGCGCGGCGCCAGTCGGCGGGCCCGGGCCAGCAGCCGTTCGCCCGCGCGCAGGGCGGCCGGGCGGTCCAGGAGCAGCCGGGCGGCGCGCATGGCGGCCCGTTCGGCGGCGTGGCCGTGCGCGGGGCGGACGGTCACCCGGATCCCCTCCCGGGTCACGGGGCCGCCCTGGGCCACCCGCTCGCGCAGGTGGACGAGCACCTCGGGGATGTCGATGGCGACGGGGCAGACCTCGTAGCAGGCCCCGCACAGGGTGGAGGCGTAGGGCAGCGTGGCGTCGATCTCGCTCGCGGTGCCGCGGAGTTGGGGGCTGAGGATGGCGCCGATGGGCCCGGGGTAGACGGAGCCGTAGGCGTGGCCGCCCGCGCGTTCGTAGACGGGGCACACGTTGAGGCAGGCGGAGCAGCGGATGCACCGCAGGGCCTGGCGGCCGGTCTCGTCGGCGAGGGTGTCGGTGCGGCCGTTGTCGAGGAGCACGAGGTGGAAGGCGGAGGGTCCGTCGCCGTCGGTGGTCCCGGTCCACATCGTCGTGTACGGGTTCATCCGCTCGGCCGTCGAGGAGCGCGGCAGCGTCTGGAGGAAGACCTCCAGGTCGCGGAAGGTCGGGACGACCTTCTCGATGCCGACGACCGAGATCAGGGTCCGGGGCAGGGTCAGGCACATGCGGCCGTTTCCCTCTGATTCGAAGACGACCATCGTGCCGGTCTCGGCCACCATGAAGTTGGCGCCGGAGACGGCGACTTCGGCGCGCAGGAACTTCTCGCGCAGGTGCAGGCGGGCGGCTTCGGCGAGTTCGCGCGGGTCGTCGCCGAGCCCTTCGGGCGCCGGGCGACCCCACTCCCCCATCTCCGCGCGGAAGATGTCGCGGATCTCGCCGCGGTTGCGATGGATGGCCGGGACCAGGATGTGCGAGGGGCGGTCGTGGCCGAGCTGCACGATCAGCTCGGCGAGGTCGGTCTCGTAGGCGGCGATCCCGGCCGCCTCCAGGGCCTCGTTGAGGCCGATCTCCTGGGTGGCCATGGACTTGACCTTGACGACCTCCCGCTGCCCGGTCGCCCGCACCAGGTCGGTCACGATGCGGTTGGCCTCGTCGGCGTCGGCCGCCCAGTGGACGGTGCCGCCGGCGGCCGTCACCGATTCCTCCAACCGGATGAGGTAGTGGTCGAGGTGACGCAGCGTGTGGTCCTTGATCGCCTTTCCGGCGGCCCGCAGCCGGTCCCAGTCCTCCAGTTCGGCCACGGCCCGGGCCCGCTTGTCGCGGATCGTGTGGGTGGCGTGCCGGAGGTTGGCGCGCAGCACCCGGTCCCGGACGGCTTCACCGGCCGCTTCCGGGAAGGCGGGGAAGGTCGGCGGGAACGCCGGCATGCCGAGGTGCGTGCGCGTCATGAGAGGGGTTCCTCCTCGGTCGCGGCCAGGATCTCGGCGAGGTGCAGGGCCCGCAGCGGGGCGTCCGCGCGGCGCAGCAGGCCGTCGAGGTGGGCGAGGCAGGAGTTGTCGGCGCCGCACAGCACCTCGGCCCCGCTCGCGGCCGCGTTCGCGATCTTGTCGGTGCCCATGGCGGTGGAGACGGCCGGGTTCTTGACGGCGAAGGTGCCGCCGAAGCCGCAGCACTCCTCGGCGCCGGGCAGTTCGACCAGCTCCAGCCCCTTGACGGCGGTCAGCAGGCGGCGGGGCCGGTCGCCGAGTCCGAGGCCGCGCAGGCCGTGGCAGGAGGGGTGGTAGGTGACGGTGTGCGGGAAGTACGCGCCGACGTCCGTCACCCCGAGCACGTCGACGAGGAACTCGGTGAGTTCGTACACGCGCGGGGCGAGGGAGTCGGCCGCCTCGGCGAGTTCGGTGCCGCGCCCCTCCCCCGCGGCCTTGCGGCCGATGCGCGGGTAGTGCTCGCGGATCATCGCGGCGCAGGACCCGGAGGGGGTGACCACGTACTCGTGTCCGGCGAAGGCCCGGGCCGTACGCCGCAGCAGCGGTTCCGTTTCGTGCCGATAGCCCGTGTTGTACTGCGGCTGGCCGCAGCAGGTCTGGGCGGCCGGGAAGTCGACTTCCACGCCGAGCCGCTCCAGAAGGCGTACGACGGCGATGCCGGTCCGGGGGTACAGCACGTCGTTGACGCAGGTGACGAACAGGGCGGCGCGCATGATGGGCACAATAGCCGGGTGAAGAAGTTCTCAGTGATCGGCATAGGCGCGGGCGACCCGGACCACCTGACCCTCCAGGCGGTCAGGGCGATCGGCGCGGCGGACGCATTCCTCATCCTGGAGAAGGGCGAGGAGAAGGCGGACCTGACCGGGCTGCGGCGCGCGATGCTCGAAGAGCACGCCCGTCCCGGCCACCGTCTGGTGGAGGGCCGCGACCCGGACCGGGACCGGACCCCCTCCGACTACACCCCGACGGTGGACGGCTGGCGCAGCGCGCGGGCCGAGCTCTTCGAGCGGTTCATCGACGAGGACCTGGCGGACGGCGAGACCGGGGCGTTCCTGGTGTGGGGCGACCCGTCCCTGTACGACTCGACGCTCGCGATCCTCGACGAGGTGCTGGAGCGCGGCCGGGTGGCCTTCGAGCACGAGGTCGTACCCGGCATCAGCAGCATCTCCGCCCTGCTGGCCAGGCACCGCACGAACCTGAACCGGGTCGGCCGGCCGGTCCAGATCACCACCGGGCGCCGGCTCGCCGAGGGCTGGCCCGACGACGTGGACGACGTGGTGGTGATGCTGGACGCGCGGCACGCCTTCACGGCCCACCTGGACCAGGACCTCTTCATCTACTGGGGCGCCTACGTGGGCACCCCGGACGAGATCCTGGTCTCGGGCAAGCTGGCCGAGGTCGCCGGGCGCATCGAGGAACTGCGCACCGAGGCCCGGGCCCGCAAGGGCTGGATCATGGACACGTACCTGCTCAGGCGCGCCTGAGGTACGACGGCAGGACGGCGGCGAGGCGTTCGTACTCGGCGGGGCGGTTGTAGATCTGCCCGCAGACGCGGATGCCTCCGCCACCCGGCCAGGGCCAGATCAGCACCCTGATGCCCTGCTCGGCCGCGATCCGCTCGCGCAGCGAGGCTGCCTCGTCCCTGGTCTCCGCGACCCCGGGCGGCAGCCGCAGGGCGCGCATGGCGAGGGCGTCGTCGTACGGGAGCGGGGTGATCCCGGGGATCTCGGCGAGCAGCGCCGCCCCGTGGGCGGCGAGTGCGCTGTTGTGGGCCCGTACCTTGGTCGCGTCGAGCCGGTGCAGGAGGTCGAGCCCCTCGGGGGCGGCGAGCCAGCCGGTGTAGTCGACGGTGGCGCGGTTCTCCACGGAGCGCGGGAAGCCGTGCTCGTCCTCCCAGGAGGGGACGAGGGCACGGACGCCGCGGCGGTGCTGCGGGGCGACGGTGAGGAAGGCCGTGCCGGAGGGGGCGTAGCCCCATTTGTGCAGGTTTCCGAAGTAGAAGTCGGCGCCGCCGGCGAGCGGGTCGGCGAGCATGCCCGGGGCGTGGGCGCCGTCGACGACCGTGGTGACCCCGCGCTCGCGCAGGTCCGCGAGGAGCCGGGGCGAGGCGATGATCCGGGCGGTGGGCGAGCTGACGTGGTCGAGGACGGCCACCTTGGTGCGCGGGGTCAGCGCGGCCAGCACGGTCTCCCGTACGGCGTCCTCGTCGGGCAGCCGGGAGTCGAGGGCGACGGTGGTGACCGGGGCGCGGCGGGCGGCGGCCGCGACGACGGTGCCGTAGCCGTGGTCGCTGACCAGGATCTCGTCGCCGTCCGCGAAGCCGATCGCGTCGAGTGCGAGATTGGCGCCCTCGGTGGCGTTGGAGACGAAGGACAGGTGGTCGGGGTCGGCGCCGAGGTGCTCGGCGATCCGGCCTCGGGCGGCGGCCAGCCGGTCCGAGACCCCGATGAAGAAGGCGTCGGGGTCGGCGTGGGCCTCGGCGCGCAGCGCCTCCTGGGCCTCCTGGACCGGCACCGGCACGGCGCCGAAGGAGCCGTGGTTCAGGTGGGAGACGCTGGGCGCGAGGCGGAACAGGGCCGGCCCGCCGGGGAACTCCCCCGGGGGGTCGGTGGGCGACCCGGCTGGGGTGCCGGCGGGTCGTATCGGCTCGGTCACGGGTTCCTCCGTGGTTGCGGCACGGTGTGTCGTGCGGATCATCTCCCGCTGCCGTCGGCGCCGCCAGGCGTTTGTCCGCCGAAGGCCCGGCGGGCGTGGGCCACGAGCTCGCGTACGGCGGGGGCCTGCCCGGGGCGCCAGACGGGGGAGAGCAGGGCCGGGGTGTCGACGTCCTCGATGAGGCGGGCGGTCAGCCGGTCCCGGTAGCCGGCGGCCATGGACTCGCTGAGGATGCCGACGCCGAGCCCGCGGGCGGCGAGGTCGGCGACGGCGTCCGCGGCCCCGGCCTGCAGCGCGATCACCGGATCGATCCCCCGGGCGGCGCAGGCCTGGTCGAACACCGTACGCAGCCCCGTGCCGGGCGGCATGCACACGACCCTGCCCCCAGGGGGCTGGGAGGTGCCCCCTGCCGCCCGGCACCGCGCCTCGCCGCCCTGGCGGGACACCCGAGTACGGCCGGCACAAGGGCGCCCCGCCGACGCGCCGAGGCACGGCACCGGACGACGCGGGCCTGACCGGCGAGATCCGAAAGAGGCGGCCTAGTCGTTCCGGCCGCTGGTCGCCCCGTAGTACTGGAGGTCCTGCACCGCGGCCGAGCGGTCGGCCCGGTACGGCAGCTCCACCGCCGCCCCCGGCTTCCCGTCCCGCACCACCTGCGCCGCACTGGTGCCCGGCTTCAGCGGCAGCAGTTCGGAGTGGAGCCCGGCGGGGGCCTCGTGGGTGTCCTGCGCGGAACCGACGGTCGTACGGACGGAGGCGGGCCCGGCGAGGAAGCTGAGCACCTCCACCGTGTCGCGCGGCGCGGCGCTCCCCTTGCGCAGGGACATGACGAGCGACTGCGGGCCGGTCGGGCCGGCGGCGGCGAACTGGGTGCGGGCGGTCAGGTAGAGCGTGTCCCGCACGATCTTCGGCCAGCCTCCGGTCTTGAACCGGGTGAGGTAGTACGAGCTCAGGTCCAGGTAGGTGTGCCCGTTGTGCAGCGAGGGCGCGAACTGGCTGCCCTCGGAGTAGTCGTTCCAGGTGGTGAGCTGCACCCAGTCCGCGCCGTCCTCGATGGCCCGCGTCCACGTGGCGCGCAGGGTGGCGGTGTTGCCGGCCTCGTCGTAGACGCCCTGGTTGGGGCGGGCGTCCTGCACGGACACCGGCTGCATCCAGACCTTGCCCATGTCGTGGGCGCGCCGTACGTCGCGGGTGGAGCTCTCCTGGCCGACGTAGCTGCGGCTGCCCCACTCGGAGAACCCGTGGCTGATCGGGGCGAACTCCGCGCCGTGCGCGCCGAAGTCGAGGAAGAGCGGGACGAAGGCGGCGCGGATGCCGTGCCGGGTGCGCAGGATCTCCAGGGTCCGGCTCCACCAACCGACGCTCTTGGCCTCGGCTTTGAAGGGGGACACCACGAGCCTGCCGTCCGGGAGCCGGTGGGCGGCGGGGGCCGCGCCCAGTTCGGCGATCGCCCCGGCCAGCACGGCGGGGTCGTCGGTCCCGAGCGAGGTCATGTCCGGCATCAGCATGATCTTGAATCCGGGGTCGGTCGCGTGGGCGGCGGCCATCAGCTTCTCGGCGCGTTCCCGGTTCTTGCCGGTGAGTGAGAGCAGGTCGAGGGTGAACCCGTCGATGCCGGCCGCGGCGGCCGTGCGGACCTCCTGCTGGAGGTTGGCGTACTCCCAGTCGCCGCCCCGGGGCGGCACGGGCAGCGGTCGGTCGCGGAGCAGTCCGCCGTACGCCCCGTGCTTGCCGTTCTCGCCCGCCGGGTCGAGGTAGTTGCGGGTGTAGTAGTCCTTGTCCGCGCTCTCGTTGTCGAGGGAGAGCGGGTACGGGGTGAAGTAGTGCGCGAAGACCAGCTTCCGGCCCGCCGCACCGGAGCGCAGGGCCGCCGGCCCGGGCAGGTCGAAGGGCAGGGGCCCCGCGCCGGGGGCGGCGGTCGCGGACTCGGTCGTGGGGGTCGCGTCGCCGGTGGGCGGTGTGCTCCCGGCCGGCTGCTCGGGGGTCCCGGTCGTGCCGTCGGCGGGCCCGACGTACCAGGGGGTGCCGATGGCGGCCGCCGGTGCCTTGCCCTCGGAGCCGCCGGCGAAGGGATCCCAGGCGATCCCGGTGGCGGCGCACACGCCGACGAGGAGGAAACCGCAGACCAGCAGCAACAGCGGCCGACGCCCCCGGAACCCGCTCCGGCGCCGGTGCCGATGCGGCAGGGGCCGCGAGGGCACGTCATGCCCCCGCCGAGCCCGGCCCGTGGCGCCGTCCACGCCACCGTCGCCCGGCACCTCCTCCCGACGACCCCGGCCGGCGGTGCCGTCCACATCGCGGTTGGCCGGCTCGTCCGCTCGCCGGGCCCCCCTGACGGTGCCGTCCACGCCGTGGGTGCCTGGCATCTCCGTCCGCCGGGCGCCGCCGGTCCCCCGGCCGGCCCGATGGGCCGCGCGCCCGGGCCGCCGGTCCGCCTTGCGGTCCGCGCCCGCCTCCGTGCCCCGGTCGGCTTCGCCCCCGGACCGCCCGCCCGTGCCGCCGCCCGTGCTGTCGTCCGCGTTCCGACGCTCCGTCATCCCGGCCTCCCCACACACCCCGTGTGTGCCCGCTCAGCCCGCTATCGGGTACATCGAGCCACGCCGGCCCTCGGGCGATGTCAGCCACTCCAGCTTCGCGGCGGTGTCCGTGCCCGGCAACGGGTTGTGCAGCACGATCGCCAGGTCGGGGCGGGCCGGTACGCGCAGCTGGGTCGACTCCACGGACAGGGTGCCGACGAGCGGGTGCTCCAGCTGCTTCTTGGTCTGCCCGGCGGGACGGATGTCCCTCCGCTCCCACAACGCGGCGAACTCCGGGCTCAGTTCCCGCGCTTCGTCGACGACCGCCCGGAACCCCTCGTCGTTCGGGTGCTCCGAGCAGGCCGCGCGGAACTGGGCCACCACCGATTCGGCGTTCTCCTCCCAGCGCGCGGAACGGGACCGGTAGACGGGGTCGGTGAAGAAGGCGATCAGGCAGTTCTGCACGATCGCCGGACGCATGCCCAGCACCAGCGCGGCCGCGTCGTTGTAGAGGACGGTGTTCCAGTACGCGTCCATGATGTGCGCGGGGAACGGCATCCACGCGTCGATCAGCCGCTGCAGGCCGTCGCACATGTCCTGGTCGGCCGGGGCGACTTCCAGGGCGGGCGGGTTGAGCCCGGCCAGCACGTACAGGTGCCGGCGTTCGGCGCTGCTCAGCTTCAGCACCCGGCCGACCGAGTCCAGGACCTGCGAGGACACCGTGATGTCGCGGCCCTGCTCCAGCCACTGGTACCAGGAGACCCCGACGCCGGCGAGCACGGCGACCTCCTCGCGGCGCAGGCCCGGCGTGCGGCGGCGGGCCCCGCCGTCCGGCAGGCCCGCCTCGGTCGGGCTGATCCTGGCCCGTCTGCTCATCAGGAACCCGCGCAGCTCGGTCCGTCGGTGCTCTTCGATCGGTGTCGCCACGGAGTCCCCCTGTTCGGCTGCCTGGTGGTGCCGCCAACAGGATAAGTTCCCACTCTCCACGCCCATTCCCGCGCCACGAAGGTAGTGGCCATGGCGATAGACACTCACTCCACGACCCATCCGCCCCGTGCGGCGGCCCCCGAGGACGGCCGGCTCTCCGGCCGGGCCCTGCTCGTCCTCTTCGTCCTCTGCGCCGCCCAGTTCATGGTGGCGCTGGACTTCTCCGTACTGAACGTGGCCCTCCCCGTGCTCGGCGAGGACCTCGGGCTGAGCCGGGCCGGCCTCCAGTGGGCGGTCACCGCGTTCGCGCTGCCGTCCGGCGGCTTCCTGCTCCTCTTCGGCCGCATCGCGGACCTGTACGGCCGCAAGAAGCTGTTCCTGACCGGTCTCACGGTCTTCGGCGCGGCCTCGGTGCTGGCGACCCTGGCCTGGGACCCGGCTTCCTTCCTGACCGGGCGCGCGTTGCAGGGGTTGGGTGCGGCCGTGATCGTGCCCACCGGCATGTCCCTGCTCACCACGACCTTCCCCGAGGGCCCGCTGCGCGACAGGGCGCTCGGCATCTCCGGCACCCTGCTGTCCCTGGGCTTCACCGTCGGGATGGTGCTCGGCGGTGTCCTGACCGACACCCTGGGCTGGCGTTCGACGATGGGCCTGCTCGCGGTCGCCGCCGTGGTGGTCCTCGTCCTCGCCCCGGGACTGCTGAAGGAGTCCCGCACGACCGAGCGGCCGCGCCTGGACACGCCCGGAGCGATCACCGTCACCGGCGCACTGCTGGCGCTGATCTACGCCCTGACGACGGCCGCCCAGCGCGGCTTCGGCGGCGTGGACGTCTGGGGCACGTTGGTGGTCGGCCTGGCACTGCTCGTCGCGTTCGTGGTCGTGGAGTCCAAGTCGCCCGCCCCGCTGGTCTCTCCGGCGATGCTGAAGCGGCGCACGGTCGCCTGGGGCAACCTCGGCGGTCTGATCACCTTCGCGATGATGTCCACGGTCGTCTTCGTGCTGACCCTCTACCTCCAGGAGACGCTGGAGCTGTCCGCCTTCCGCACCGGTCTGGTCTTCGGCGTCCAGGGCGTCGCCTCGATCCTCGCCGGTTCGTACGCGCCCCGGGTCATCGGCCGCCTCGGCGCCCGCCGGACCCTGGCCGTTTCCCTGGCCGGTCAGGGCGTGTTCACCGGCGCCCTGCTCACCGCGGGCTCGTCGTCGGGGGCCCTGCTCGCGACCGTGCTGGTGTCGCTGGCGAGCATGTTCCACCTCGGCGCGATCATCTCGTACGGACTGGTGGTCACGAGCGGCGTGCCCGACTCGGAGCAGGGACTGGCGACCGGCCTGGTCACCACGACGCAGCAGGTCGGTCTGACCATCGGCATCCCGCTGCTGGGCGTGCTGGCCACCACGCAGGCCTCGCTCTTCGGCGGGGTGCGCACGGTCCTGGCGATCGACGCCGCGATCGTGCTGGCGGCGGCCCTGCTCGTCGCCCTCGGCCTGCGCCGCCGCGCGTAGCGTCCCCCGCACCGCCCCTGCTCCACCCAGGCACCGCCCCGGCCCCCGGTGAGCCGCTCATGCCGAGCGGCCCCGGGGGCGGGCAGCGGAATACGACATTCCCCTGGTCTTCTGCCGCACGTGGCGGATAATCGTCGTCACGCGGCTCGAATGAACCCTGTTGCCGCGCTTGGTCACGCATGCAATGGGGGGCATCGTGCCGATGAGGGATTCAGGGTCGCCGTCCGGAACACTGCCAGCGACGTCCATCGAGATGTCCCGCCTGCTCTCCACGGTCCGGCGGGGGCGGGTGTTGACCGTGGCCGGCGGATTACGCGGGCCGCGGAGCGTGCTGGTACGGGAGATCGCGCGGCGACTCGTGTCGAACTTCTACGACGGGGTCGCCGTGGTCGTCGCGGAGCCGGTCCGCGGCCTCCTCGGGGTGCGCGAGCTGACGGCCGAACTGGGCGACGTACCCGGGATGCCGTCGACGCCGTGCGGGCGGACGGCGGGCGTCGCCTCCTGGCTGGCCGAGCGGGACATGCTGCTCGTGGTGGACGGCGCGGAGCAGCTCGCCCCGGACGCCCTGGCCTGGCTGCGGGACCTGCTCGCCGTGGCCCCGGGACTGCGGATCCTGGCCGCCGGGCGGTCGCCGCTCGGCTTCGACGGGGAACGCGTCCACCGGCTCTGAACGACCCGCCGCATCCGCTTCCGTGTCGCCTTCATGACGGCGCCACATCCGCGGAACACACCCGGCACGTCCCCGGCACGGCAATGGAACAGCACTGCCATGCCCCGGTCATTGAGTGGCCGCTCGCTCAAACCTAGGGTCTGACCTGCAGGTTCCGGTTGCGCGCAAGCGCTGCCGGGAGCCCCCGGTTCGTACGTCACACTCCCCCGCACGTACAGGAGACCCTCGTGAGCGAGCACATCAGCACGCCCCGGACCGGCGCCGTCGGCCGACGCGGCTTCCTCGCCGGCGCCGCCGCGGTGGCGGCGGCCGCGGCGACCCCGGCCCTCGCCGGGTCGGCCTCGGCGAGCACCGCTTCCGCCGCCCGCCCGAACATCCTGCTGATCGTCACGGACGACCAGCCCAAGCACACCGACTGGGCCCTCCAGAAGACCATCGGCTGGATCGCCGACCAGGGTGTGAAGTTCACCAACGGCCACGTCGCCACCCCGCTGTGCGCGCCGTCCCGGTCGTCGGTGTTCTCCGGCCGCTACGCCCACAACCACGGCGTGCGCAACAACGCCGCGTCCCACAGCCTCGATCAGCACACCACCGTGCAGCGCTACCTCAAGCAGGCCGGCTACCGCACGGGCCTGTTCGGCAAGTACCTCAACTCCTGGACGCTTGCCGACAACCCGCCGCACTTCGAGGAGTTCGCGCTGCTCCAGCCCGCGTACACCAACGCCGACTGGAACGTGAACGGCACCGTCCAGACGATCAACGGCTACACCACCAACATCATCAAGAACAAGACGCTGAGCTTCCTGGACAAGGCCGCCACCGACAGCCGCCCCTGGTTCGCCTACGTCACCCCCTACGCCTCGCACGGGCCTCGCACCCCCGAGGCCAAGTACGCGAACGTGGCCGTCCCGGCCTGGAACGGGCGTCCCTCCGTTCCCGAGGCCGACCGGAGCGACAAGCCGGCCTACATCCAGAACGCGACCGGGACCCTGGCCGACGGGCAGCAGATCCGCGCCGAGCAGCTGCGGACCCTGCTCACCGTGGACGACGCGGTGCAGGCCTTCCGCGACAAGCTGGCCGCCCTCGGGCAGCTGGACAACACCCTGGTGATCTACATCGGGGACAACGGCTTCGGCTGGGGCGACCACGGCTGGACCAAGAAGGGTGTGCCGTACTCCCCCGCGCACGAGGTGCCGTTCTACCTCTCCTGGCCGGCCGGCGGCCTGGGTTCGGGTACGGTCGACGACCGCGTCGTCGCCAACATCGACATCGCGCCGACCATCCTCGACGCCGCGGGGATCACCCCGAACACCCCCCAGGACGGGCGTTCGCTGCTCTCCGGCCAGAGCCGTGACCACCTGCTGGTGGAGTGGTGGAAGCAGGGCACGGCCGGCGCCGGCCCCAAGACCTGGGCCTCGTACGTGGCCAAGGACAAGCAGTACGTGGAGTACTACGACCTGCACACCGATGCCACGGGCGCCGTCTCCGGTACCGGGCAGGTCACCTTCCGCGAGTACTACGACCTGGTGAGCGACCCGTACCAGCTGCGGAACCTCCTGCACCAGGCCACCCCGGCGCAGGAGCAGGCCCTCGGCATACCCGCCCTGGCCGCCGCGCTCGCCGCCGACCGCACGGCCTGATCCCCCGACCGTCCCCCCCTGGAGAACCCCCATGCCGCCCAAGCCCTGCTGCACCCCTGGCCGCGAGCCGTCCGACAGTCCGCTGACCCTGGTCCGGCGGCCGGAGGCACCGGAAGCCGCGGTCCGGGCGGCCGACCCCGCCGCCGCGCGGGCCGTCCGGGACCTCGTCCCGCTCGCGGGCGGCAGGTTCCTGATGGGGACGGAAGACCCGGACGGGTTCGCGGCGGACGGCGAGGGCCCGGTACGGGAGGCGGTGGTCGGGGCGTTCCGTGTCGCCCCGACCACCGTCACCAACGCGCGGTTCGCGTCGTTCGTGAAGGCCACCGGTCATGTCACGGAGGCGGAGTCCTTCGGCTTCAGCTTCGTCTTCGCGGGGTTCCTGGAGCCCGGACTCGCGGACGTGTCACCGGCGGTGGCCGGCACGCCGTGGTGGCGGGCGGTGTCCGGGGCGGACTGGCGCCACCCGGAAGGGCCCGGCTCCTCCTTCGCCGCGCGGCAGGACCACCCGGTGGTCCACGTCTCCTGGAACGACGCCCAGGCGTACTGCGCCTGGTCCGGGACGCGGCTGCCCACCGAGCCCGAGTGGGAGTTCGCGGCGCGCGGCGGGCTGGAGCGGAAGCGCTATCCCTGGGGTGACGAACTGCGGCCGGGCGGGCGGCACATGTGCAACATCTGGAACGGTGACTTCCCGGTCCACAACACCCGGGCCGACGGGTACGCGGGGACCGCGCCCGCCAAGTCCTTCCGGCCCAACGGGTACGGGCTGTACAACGCGGTCGGCAACGTGTGGGAGTGGTCCGCGGACCGCTTCTCGCCCTCGGGCGGCCCGGAGCGGGCCATGCGCGGCGGCTCCCACATGTGCCACGACTCGTACTGCAACCGCTACCGGGTCGCGGCCCGGACCCGCAACACCCCGGACAGCTCGGCGGGGAACATCGGCTTCCGCGTGGCGGCCGACCCCGCATAGGGGTCCGCCCCGGTCGGCGCACGGCCGACCGGGGCGGATCACTCATGCTCCGCGGACTCAGCCGAGGAGGGTCAGCGCCTTGTTGAAGCTCGCGGACGGACGCATGATCGCAGCGCACTTGGCGGGGTCGGGCTGGTAGTAGCCGCCGATCTCCGCCGGGGAGCCCTGCACCGCGATGAGCTCGCCGACGATGGCCTGCTCCTGCTCGGCGAGGGTCTTGGCGAGCGGCTCGAAGGCCGCGGCCAGCTTCGGGTCGTCGATCTGCCGGGACAGCTCCTGCGCCCAGTACAGGGCGAGGTAGAAGTGGCTGCCGCGGTTGTCGATGCCGCCCAGCTTGCGGCTCGGCGACTTGTCCTCGTTGAGGAAGGTGCCGGTCGCGCGGTCCAGGGTGTCGGCCAGGACCTGGGCGCGGGCGTTGCCGGTGGTGACGGCGAGGTGCTCGAAGCTCGCGGCCAGGGCGAAGAACTCGCCGAGGCTGTCCCAGCGCAGGTAGTTCTCCTTGACCAGCTGCTGGACGTGCTTCGGGGCGGAGCCGCCGGCGCCGGTCTCGAAGAGGCCGCCGCCCGCCATCAGCGGGACGACCGACAGCATCTTGGCGCTGGTGCCCAGCTCCAGGATCGGGAAGAGGTCGGTCAGGTAGTCGCGCAGCACGTTGCCGGTCACCGAGATGGTGTCCTCGCCGCGGCGGATGCGCTCCAGGGAGAACTTCGTGGCCTCGACCGGGGCGAGGATGCGGATGTCCAGGCCCTCGGTGTCGTGGTCGGCCAGGTACGTCTTGACCTTGGCGATCAGCTGCGCGTCGTGGGCGCGGGTCTCGTCGAGCCAGAAGACGGCCGGGGATCCGGTGGCGCGGGCGCGGGTGACGGCGAGCTTGACCCAGTCCTGGATCGGCAGGTCCTTGGTCTGGCAGGCGCGGAAGATGTCGCCGGCGGCGACCTCCTGCTCGATGACCACGTTGCCCTCGGCGTCGACGACGCGGACGGTGCCCGCGGCGGCGATCTCGAAGGTCTTGTCGTGGCTGCCGTACTCCTCGGCCTTCTGGGCCATCAGGCCGACGTTCGGCACCGAGCCCATGGTGGACGGGTCGAACGCGCCGTGCGCGCGGCAGTCGTCGATGACGGCCTGGTAGACGCCCGCGTAGCTGCTGTCCGGGAGGACGGCGAGGGTGTCGGCCTCGTTGCCGTCCGGGCCCCACATGTGGCCGGAGGTGCGGATCATGGCCGGCATCGAGGCGTCGACGATGACGTCGGACGGCACGTGCAGGTTGGTGATGCCCTTGTCGGAGTCGACCATCGCGAGGGCCGGGCCCTCGGCGATCTCGGCGTCGATGGAGGCCTTGATCGCGTCGCCGTCGGGCAGGGCGCCCAGGCCGTTCAGGATGGTGCCGAGGCCGTCGTTGGGCGACAGGCCGGCGGTGGCGAGGGTCTCGCCGTAGCGGGCGAAGGTCTTCGGGAGGAAGGCGCGGACCACGTGGCCGAAGACGATCGGGTCGGAGACCTTCATCATCGTGGCCTTGAGGTGCACGGAGAACAGGACGTCCTCGGCCTTGGCACGCTCGATCTGGTCGTTGAGGAAGGTGCGCAGCGCGTCGACGTGCATGACGGACGCGTCCACGACCTCGCCGGCGAGGACCGGTACGGACTCGCGCAGCACGGTGGTGGCGCCGTCGGCGTCCACGTACTCGATGCGCAGGGTGCCGGCCTCGGCGATCGTGGCGGACTTCTCGGTGGAGCGGAAGTCGTTCTGACCCATGGTGGCGACGTTCGTCTTGGACTCGGGGGTCCAGGCGCCCATGCGGTGCGGGTGGGTCTTGGCGTAGTTCTTGACCGAGCCGGGGGCGCGGCGGTCGGAGTTGCCCTCGCGCAGGACCGGGTTGACGGCGCTGCCCTTGATCTTGTCGTAGCGGGCGCGGATCTCGCGCTCCTCGTCCGACTTCGGGTCGTCCGGGTAGTCCGGGAGGGCGTAGCCCTGGCCCTGGAGCTCGGCGATCGCGGCCTTCAGCTGCGGGATCGAGGCCGAGACGTTGGGCAGCTTGATGATGTTGGCTTCCGGCGTCTTCGCCAGCTCGCCGAGCTCGGCGAGGGCGTCGGCGATGCGCTGGCCCTCTTCCAGGTGCTCGGGGAAGGTGGCGATGATGCGACCGGCCAGGGAGATGTCACGGGTCTCGACATTCACACCGGCGGTCGACGCGTAGGCCTGGATCACAGGCAGGAAGGAATACGTCGCGAGGGCCGGGGCCTCGTCAGTGTGCGTGTAGATGATGGTCGAGTCAGTCACCGGTTGCTCCGCTCCACAGTCTGCGTCTCTCGTCTGCAACATTGCTCGACATCAAGATATCTCGTGATCGGGCCGCTCAGGACAGCCCCCTGCCCCAAGGTCCGGGTGAGGCGTGTCGCACATGTCACGCGGGAGCGCCGCCGCCGACGGGTTCCGTCGACGGCGGCGCTCGGGTACGCGCGCACGGGCGCGGGGTGGTTACAGGTGGGCGTGGGCCGCCTTGGGGCTGGGGCCGTAGGCGTTGGTCCCGCGGTCGCCCTCCGTGGCCATCAGGACGATCATCCAGATCCAGCCGATGATCGGGACGAAGTTGATCAGGTACCACCAGCCGGACTTGCCGAGGTCGTGCAGGCGGCGCACCGCGAGGCCGACGACGGGCAGGAGGATCGCCAGGGTGTAGACCCCGTAGAGGATGAAGTTCAGCCCGATGACCAGGTCCACGGTCAGGACGACCGCCTCGACGAGCCAGTTGCACAGGATGAACATCCACACCTCCTGCCGTCGCGCACGGCCGGAGAAGACGACGTACTTCTTCAGGACGTCGGTGTAGTAGTGCACGAGTCCCCCCAGAGGACGGGTGGTGGGCCAGTCCTGCTGGAGCAAGCCGGGGCAGAATTTATGCCGATGTTACTGCCCGGTCAAGGTCTCTTCCCTCGTCAGCCGATGTGGAAGGGGTCGCCGTAGACCTTCCAGTCGAGGGGGGTGTTCAGGTTCAGGTTGCCCTTCTTGAGGAAGACCCGCTGGGCCGTGTCGACGCGACTGGTGTCGCTGTGCGCCTCCTCCTGCTTCATCGCCCACACCCGGGCGTCGAGGAAGGCGTTCAGGTACGTGGTCTCGTTGCCGCCCTGCGACGGCGGCTTGGCCTTGGCGAGGGCGCGCTTGCGGATGTTGCGGAAGCTGGTGGAGTCGCTTCCGTCGCCGTGCATCACGATGGCGTCGTAGTAGATGAACTGCCCGAGCACGCCGACCCCGTCGGCCTTGCCCTGCTTGACGGCCGGGTCGAAGTAGACCCGGTCGCGCTCGTGGTCCTGGGCCTTCTTGAACTCGGCGTCCTGGGCGGCCTTGGCCCAGTCCTTGGTGAAGTTCGGGTCGAGACCGGAGTGCGAGTCCGTGCCGTCGACCTTGCGCAGCGCGGGCAGGTACTTGGCGAGGACGTTGCCCGGCTTGACCTGGGTGTAGTACTCGACGAGGTCGAGCATGTCGCCGGTGCCGGAGCAGAATCCGATGATCCCGGCCGTGTAGCCGCGGCCGTCGTCTATGTCCTCTATGTACTTGTACTGCGCCCGCCAGTCCAGCGAGGAGTTCTCCGCGCTGGAGACGATCTTCATGGCGATCTCCTTCTTCGCCGGATCGTCGAGCCCGGTCGCCGCCGCGGCGGCGGGGGCCGCGAGGCCGGCCGCGGGGGCGGCCGGGGCGGTGGCGTGGGCCGTGACCGGTAAGGCGATCAGCGCGCTGCCGAGCAGTGCGCCGACCACCAGCGTCTTGCGGTGGGGGGTGAACACAAGGCCTCCGTGGGGTAGTTGAGGCTTCCTGGTTGGTTAGGAAACTTTACTACCAGCCTTCGCGGCTTCTCAAGACCTCTGCACACGGGCGGCGAGCGCGCGCTTCACCTCCGGCCATTCGGGCCGGATGACGCTGTAGACGGCGGTGTCGCGGATCCAGCCGTCCCGCATCGGCATGTGGTGGCGCAGCACCCCCTCGTGCGTGGCGCCGAGCCGCTCGATCGCCGCCCTGGAGCGGGCGTTGCGCACGTCGGTGAGGATCTCGACCCGGTTCATCTCCATCGCCTCGAAGGCGTGGGTCAGCATGAGCAGCTTGGCCTCGGTGTTGATCCCCGCGCCCTGCCAGGACGCGCCGAGGAAGGTGAAGCCGATCTCCAGCCGCCGGAACCGGGTGTCGATCGCCATGAGCCGGGTGGACCCGGCGATCCGGCCGGTGGCGAGGTCCACCGTCGCGTAAGGGAGTTGGGTGCCCTCCTCGCGCGCCGCGAGCGCGTCGTCGATGAAGGCGGGCACCTGGTCCGGGTGCGGGACGATCGTCACCGGGAGCTCCCAGAGCTTCCCGTCCCGGATCGCCTCGCACAGCCCGTCGTGGTGGTGGTGCCCGAGCGGCTCCAGCCGTACGCGCTCACCCGCCGGCGCGCCGTCGTGGGACTGCCCCGTTGTCTGCCGCATGTCCGACCTGCCCGTTCCCTGTGATCATCGGTGACAGGCGGACCCTATGCGGCGGCCCCGGTCGGACTCATCCGGATTCGGACGGACTCAGAGCCAGCCGTTGCGGCGGAAGCCCCGGTGGATGACGAGGCAGGCGACCGCCATGACACCGATCACGACCGGGTATCCGTAGGTCCAGTGCAGTTCGGGCATGTGGTCGAAGTTCATGCCGTAGACCCCGCAGACCATCGTCGGGACGGCGACGATCGCCGCCCACGCGGTGATCTTGCGCATGTCCTCGTTCTGGGCGACGGTCACCTGGGCGAGGTGCGCCTGGAGGATGGAGTCGAGCAGGTTGTCGTAGGCGCCGATCTGCTCGGTGGCCCGGGTCAGATGGTCCGCGACGTCCCGGAAGTAGGCGCGGATCTCCGGCGGGATGACCGGTATCGGCTGCGTGGCCAGCTGCTGGAGCGGCCGGCTCAGCGGGCCCACCGCCCGCCGCAGCTCCAGGAGTTCGCGCTTGAGCTGGTAGATGCGGCCGGCGTCGCCGCGGCCCCCGTGCTCGCTGAACACCGCCGTCTCCACGGCGTCGATGTCGTTCTGCACGGCGTCCGTGACGGCCACGTAGTCGTCGACGACGTGGTCGGCCATGGCGTGCAGGACCGTCGCCGGACCCTTGGCCAGCTGCTCCGGGTCGGCCTCCAAGGCCTCGCGGACCGGGCCGAGGGTGCCCCGGCCGCCGTGCCGGATGGTGATGACGAAGTCCTGGCCGGTGAAGGCCATCAGCTCGCCGGTCTCCACCACCTCGCTGGTCGCGGTCAGCTCCTCGTGCTCGACGTAGCGCACCGTCTTGAAGACGGCGAAGAGGGTGTCGTCGTAGCGCTCGATCTTGGGGCGCTGGTGCGCGTTGACCGCGTCCGCGACGGCGAGCGGGTGCAGGTCGAAGAGCTGGGCGAGCCCGGCGAGTTCCTCCTGTGAGGGCTCGTGCAGGCCGATCCAGACGAAGCTCTCGCCCGTCTTGCGGACCCGGCGCAGCGCCTCCTCGACCTCGGCGCAGCCGTCCTGCCGTACGCCGTCCTGGTAGACCACGCAGTTGACGACGGCGCTGCCGAGCGGGGAGCGGGCGGGGTGACTGAGGTCGACGGCCCGCCGGTAGCCACGGCGCACGGCCCTTCGCAGGTTGCTGAACATGGACAACGTCGTACTCCCCTTCGGCGGATCACCGGCCAGTCTGCCACCGCCCGCCGCCGCACCGAACCGCCTGCCCCGCCACCTCGCCGGCCGGCGACCCACCGGCCCCCGACCCACCGGTCAGGTGCGGTCCACGAACACGCTCGTCGACTTCACCCGCGCCGTGGCCCTCGCGCCCACCTCCAGCCCGAGCTCCTCCACCGCCTCCCGCGTCAGCAGCGAGACGATGCGGTGCGGGCCGGCCTGGATCTCCACCTGCGCGGTGACCGACCCGAGCTTCACCCCGGTGACGATCCCGGGGAAGGAGTTGCGCACCGAGCTGTACGGAGCCTCCTCGCCGTCGGCGCCCTCCTGCGCGGCCTCCACGCAGAACGCGGCCAGGTCCGGCCCGTCCACCATCCGCCGTGTGCCTTCCCTGCGGGTGGGGAACCGTTCCGCATCCGCCCAGCGCCGCGCCGTGTCGACGCTGACGCCAAGCAGTCGTGCCGCCTGACCGATCGTGTAGGACTCCATGACCCGCAGCCTACGACCCGCCGGCAGGCGGACGACGCAGGGCCTCGCGGGCAGCGGCCGCGACCACCCCGGCCACCGCCGACAGCGCCGGGGAGTCCAGCTTCCACTGCTGCCAGTACAGCGGTACGTCCATCGGCCGGCCGGGCGCCAGCAGCACCAGCCGCCCCGCCCGCACCAGCGGCCCCGACTGCTGCTCCGTCACCAATCCCCAGCCGAGCCCGGCTACCACCGCGTCGCGGAACCCCTCCGAGGTCGGGATGTAGTGCCGCACCGTCCCCGCGGCGGCCTCCGGGTCGCCGGTCAGCTCGCGCACGAACACGTCCTGGAGCTCGTCCTTGCGGTCGAACACGATGGTCGGCGCCACCGCCAGGTCCCGCTCCGGCGCCCCCGTCAGGTGCCGGGCCACGAAATCCGGGCTCGCCACCGGCAGGTACCGAGCCAGTCCCAGCAATCGGGACGCGCACCCGGCCACCGGGTCGGGCGAGGAGGTCACGGACGCCATCACCTGCCCCTCCCGCAGCAGTTCCGTCGTGTGCGCCTCGTCCTCGCGGTGCAGCTCGACGCAGATCGGCGGGTCCTGCGGCAGCCGCGCCAGCGCCGGCAGGAACCAGGTCGCCAGCGAGTCCGCGTTCACCGCGATCGGCAGCCGCGCCGGGCCCGTCCCGTCGGCCATGCCCAGCTCGGCCCGCGCGTCCCGCTCCAGGCGGGCCAGCCGGCGGGCGAAGCGGACCACGACCTCCCCGGACGCGGTCGCCCGCACCGGTTTCGTGCGCATCAGCAGGACCCGCCCGGTCCGCTGCTCCAGGGCCTTGACCCGCTGGCTGACCGCCGAGGGCGTCACGTGCAGGGCCGCCGCCGCGGCGTCGAAGGTGCCCTCGTCCACCACGGCGAGCAGGGTCCGTACCTGGTCCAGGGGAAGCTCGTCCATCACGAACGCTAATGATACGTAAAAATCTTTAGCTGTACTGAACCGATCCGACTGCCTACGGTCGAGGGCATGACACACGGCATCATCACGGCGGCCCTCGCCGGCTTCGGCACCGGTCTCTCCCTCATCGTCGCCATCGGCGCGCAGAACGCCTTCGTCCTCCGCCAGGGCGCGCGCCGGCACGCGGTCCTCGCCGTGGTCGCCATCTGCGCCGTCTCCGACGCGGCGCTCATCGCCCTCGGAGTCGCCGGGGTCGGTGCCTTCGTCACCACCTGGCCGGCCGCCCTCACGGCCGTCGGGATCGCCGGCGGCGGCTTCCTGATCTGCTACGGGATCCTCGCGGCCCGCCGTGTCCTGCGCCCCGTCCCGGGCGCCGCGCTCACCACGGAGGGCGGCACCCGTACCGGTCGCCGAGCCGCCGTGCTGACCTGCCTGGCCATGACCTGGCTCAACCCGCACGTCTACCTGGACACCGTCCTGCTGCTCGGCTCCCTCGCCGCCGACCGCGGCGACCTGCGCTGGGCCTTCGGCATCGGCGCGGGCTTGGCCAGCCTGACCTGGTTCTCCACCCTGGGGTACGGGGCCCGGCTGCTGAGCGGCCTGCTCTCCCGCCCCTCGGCCTGGCGGGTCCTGGACGGCCTGGTGGCCGCGACGATGGTCACCATGGGCGGTCTGCTCCTGGCCCGCGCCTGAGTTCCGCGCGGCCCGGCCGGGGTCCGCCGGGCCCCGGCACCCCTCGTGGCATAGTGCGGTGGACCGACCCCGTGGAGACCGCCCCCGTGGAGCTGGAGCCCGCCGTGCCCGACCGCCCCTCCCCCGACGAGGTGCGCGCGTACTACGCCGCCCAGCCGGCCCCGCTCGTGGCCGCCACCGGGATCGTCCTCGACAGCCGCGGACGGGTCCTCGTACTGACCACCTCCTACAAGCCCGATCTCGAACTCCCCGGCGGCACGGTCGAGGACACCGAGACCCCGGAACAGGGTCTGGCCCGTGAGCTGGGGGAGGAGCTGGATCTCCACGCGCCCGTCGGGCGGCTGCTGGCCGTGGACTCCCGGCCCCCGGGGACGCTCGGCCGCTCCCTCATCGTCCACGTGCACCTCGTGGGACCGCTGACGGCCGAGCAGGCCTCCGGGTTCTCCTTCCCCGACGGGGAGATCACCGAGGCCCGCTGGCTGCCGCCCGAGGAGGCCTGCGAGGCCCTCCCGGCCCGGATCGCGCCCCGGCTGCGCGCCGGCCTGGCAGCCCTGCACGCCGGCTCGTTCGCCCACCTCGTGGACGGCGTGCCCCAGCCCGGCTCCCCGGCCGGCCTGGACCCGGCCCGCCGGGCCGCGCTGGGCCACTCGGGTGTCCTGGACGCCGCCAGCCACCGGGCCAACCGCCCCAAGGCCCTGACGGCCGCGAGCGTGCTCTTCACGGACGCCGAGGACCGGATCCTGCTCGTCCGCCCCTCCTACGGCAGCACCCGCCGCTGGCAGCTCCCCGGCGGCGGCATCGACAGCGACCTGGGCGAAACCCCGCGCGCCGCCGCCCGCCGGGAGGTCCAGGAAGAACTCGGCCTCGACCTCCCGCCGGGCCGCCTGCTCGCCGTGAACTGGTCCCACAAGGCGGGCCGCCCGGCCCGCATCCGCTTCCTCTACGACGGCGGCGTCCTCGACGCCCGGACCCTCGCGCGGATCCGACTGGACCCCGCCGAACTCCTCGCGTGGCGCACCGTCCCCCGCACGGAACTCCGCGACCTCGTCAAGGGTGCCCTGCGCCGCCAGATCGATGCCTCCCTCACGGCCCGCACCACACGCACGGGCCCCCTGGAACTCCACGCGGGCCGTCCGGCGGACTGAACGCCGCGTCTGCCGTCTCAAGCACTGACCAGGCCTGGCATATGCGGCAAGATTGGATGCATTCTTACGCAGACGCGGCTCAAGCGAGCCTGATGGCTCGAATCCCAAGGGGGCGGCGATGGCGGTCTTCATCCTGCGGCACGCACGAGGAGAGGACCTCTCCGGGGCCGAAGCCGCGTTCGCCGCGGAAGGGCTGGTCACGCGGGCCGTGACGGCCTCGGACGGGGGCTGCGTCCCCGGTGATCTCAGCGGCGTCGACGGGCTGGTCGTCATCGGCGGCGCCCCGGAGGGCGGCTCTTCCGGCCCCTCCGGACCTTCCGGCCTCTCCGGCCTCTCCGGCCCGGACGTGGGTGTGCGGGGTGCCGAGGTCGGGCTGCTGCGGGCGGCGCTCGTCGCCGAGGTGCCCGTACTCGGTGTCCGCGAGGGCGCGGAGCTGCTGGCGGTGGCCGCCGGCGGCTCCGCCGCGCCCGGCCCGGAGGAGGGCTCCGGCTGGGACGATGTCGGCGTGACCCCGGCCGCCGACTCCGACCCGCTGTTCGCGGGGGCCGCCGGGCGGCAGCGGGTTCCGCGCACCCCCCTGGCCTCCCTGCGACTGCCGGACGGTGCGGTGGTCCTGGCTTCGTGCGACCGCGATCCGGTGCGGGCGTTCCGGGTCGGCGGCAGCGCGTGGGGGATCCGGTTCCGCGCCGACGCCTGGCAGGAGCACGTACTGGGGCGTTTCGCGGCACTGGTCGCGGCTCGCGCCGAACGCACCGCCACCCGCACCTTCTTCACCCGGCGGGCCGATGCCTGGGAGGAGCGCTTCGCCTACCAGACCCCCGCGTACGAGGCGGCCGTCGCCCGGATGCGGCTCGGGCCGGGACGGCGCGCCCTCGACCTCGGCTGCGGCACCGGACGGGCCATGCCGGCGCTGCGGGCCCTGGTCGGCCCGACGGGGAGCGTCCTCGGCGTCGACGTCACGCACGCGATGCTGGTCGCGGCCGCCCGCCACGGCCGGACCCGCCACGGAGGTCTCCTCACCGCAGACTGCACACGGCTGCCCCTGCCGACGGCTTCGATCCACGGGATCTTCTCCGCCGGGCTCCTCGACCACCTCCCGGCACCCCGCGCGGCCCTGCGGGAATGGGCCCGCGTCAGCGCGCCCGACGGGGAGCTGCTCCTGTTCCACCCCTCCAGCCGCGCCGAACGGGCCGCGCGGCACGGCTTGGCGCCGAGCCCGGACGACCTCCTGGCTGAGCCCAACCTCCGACCGGCCCTGCGCTCCGCGGGCTGGCGGCTGACCGAGTACGAGGACGACCCGCACTCCTTCATCGCCCTCGCCACACTGCGGAGCCCGCGCGCGACCCGGTAGAACGACACACGAGGGAGAGGAACGGCACGATGCCGGCACCCGACCGGATGGACGAACGGCTGCGCGCCCTCGGGCTGGTGGAGGCCCAGCGGACGGCCGAGGCGCTGTTCGCCGGGGTCACGGCCCGCGGTCTGATCGCTCCCGGGCGCAGCGAGTACGAGGTGACCGACCGGATCGGGGCCCTGCACAGGGAGTCGTCCGTGGCGGGGGCTCCGTGGCCGGGGCGTCTCGTGCTCTCCGGCCGGCACACGCTGCTCCCGTGCGGGCAGGAGCCCCGCGCGGACCGGGTCATCGACGTGGACGACATCGTCATAGCCCGCCTCGGCCCGCTCCTCCTGGGCGGCCACGGCACCGACTTCGCCCGCACCCTGGTCCTGGGCGACGACCCGGACAGGCTGCGGCTCCACGAGGACCTGCCGAAGGTCTTCGCCGCCGCGCGCGAGGCGTACCAGGCGGACGCCGGCATCAGCGGCCGGGAGCTGCACGAGGTGCTCCGGGCACTCGCCGCCAAGGCGGGCTGGTCGTTGGGCGGTTGGCAGGCCGGGCACCTCGTGGGAGAGGTGCCCGCCCCACATCCGCGCGGCGCGCGGGCCGAGGCGTACATCGGCCCGGACAACGGCCGGCCGCTGCGCCGCACCGTCCAGGGAGGGTGGCAGGCGCACTGGCTCCTGGAGGTCCACCTGGTCGACGAACACCGCGGGTTCGGCGGCTCGTTCAAGCAGCTCCTCGCCCTGATCTGACCCGCGGGTGGTGTCGAGCCTGTGCCTACGGCTGCTCGATCCGCGCGAAGATGGCGTTGATGGCGCGGTTGGCGTCCATGGTGAGCCGGCAGCTCGGGTCGTTGCCCTCCTGCTCGATGCCGTCGACCGCCCAGGCGTCGAACAGGTAGCCGTCATTGGGGACGGCGGTCTCCTCTCCGTGGGGGAGGGGTGCGCCTTGTATTCCGTGGCCGGGATCACGGCACGCCCGTCGGTCCGCCCCCGCGCCGCCGACCGGGCCGAGATTCACCCGAACACGGCGGGAGACCGGTCATCCGGTGCGGAAACGGCCCGTGTACACGTCCGTACGGTTCCGGGGCGCGTCGGAGTGGGTCTCGGTGACCACCGCCCGCACTCCCTTGCCGTCGGCCACCAGGCCCTGGTAGTCGCCGAGGAAGTAGCCCCCCGCGAACGGCGCCTCCAGCCAGTCGAAGACCCGTGAGATCCGTCGTTCGGTCCGGTGCTCCAGGTCTCCGTGCGGCAGGGTGGTCAGCTGCCAGGCGGTGGGCAGCGTGGTGGTGTCGCCCGGTTCGAGGTGGCGCAGGTCGTTGTAGGTGAGCGCGACCGTGCCGCGCTCGTCGACCGCGATCGACGGCGAGAAGGCCGGCACCCCCTCCGGGCTGATCAGCTCGGGGTTCCCCCAGGTGCGTCCGCCGTCGGTGGAGCGCACGAGCTGGACGGAGTCGAAGGCGCCGCCGGAGAAGTCCGAGCCCTCGTAGGCCATGTACAGCGCGCCCGTCTTCGGGTCGACGGCGGGGCTGGGCAGGGTGGCCGCGGAGCGCAGCGGTTTGGCGGGGTCGTTCGGATCGACCTCCGGTACGGAGGTGTCCCGGGCCACGACGACCGGGGCGCTCCAGGTCTCTCCGGCATCGGTCGAGGTGACCATCTCGTACCGGGCCTCGACGACGGTGCCGAGGTCCGGGGAGGCGGTGATCCGGTCGTAGAAGTCGTACAGGGTGCCGGTGCGACGGTCGACGACGATCAGGTGGCCGATGGTCTGGGTGTTGGGCACGGAGCCGGTCTCGACGAACGGCCTGGCCTTGCTCCAGGTGCGGCCGCCGTCCCGGGTGATCGAGATGTAGCCCGGACCGTCGAGGGAGCTCGGGCCGGGCGGGTCGTTGTCGAGGCGGTCCCAGACCTGGTAGGCGGTGCCCTCGCGGATCGGGTCGGCGGTGAGGGAGGGCTTGTCGTTGAAGAACGGCTGCTCGTCGACGTGCGTGGTGGTGAGGTTCCGCCAGGTACGGCCGCCGTCGCGGGAGGTGACGGCCAGGAGGGCGCTGCGCGTGCTCTTCGTGAAGTCGACGCCCTCCCCGCTCGCGTAGACGGTGCCGTCCGGTCCGGTGCTCACCCAGGGGTCGGAGGCCCGTTCGAAGTCCGCGCCGCCGGAGGCGCACAGGCTGAACGGGAGCGTGCTCCGGTGGAAGGTGCGACCGTCCTCGCTCCAGGAGGCGGCCAGGCCGCGGGCGGCGCCGTCGTTCCAGCGGTCCTGCTGGAACACGGTGACCACGCGCTGGGGGTCGCGCGGATCCACGGCCAGGTACGGCTCGACCTCGGTACCCGGATAGACGACGCTGTCGGGGGATCTGGCGCCGATGGTGCAGTTCGCGTACGGGTCGCCCTCGGACACCCTGACCAGCGCTCCGCCGTCGGGGTTCCGGTCGGCCGCGGCCGGGGTCGCACCGGTGAACGCGACGAGCAGGAGCGCTGCACCGGTGACGGCGGTCAGGGGCAGGACGACGCGCATGCGGGAATCTCCTCCGGGGCGGCCTGGGGCGCGGAGGAGTACCGGAACGGGGGGTGGGGCGACTCCGCCTGATCCTCTTCGGCGTGGTGCCCGGTGCCCTTGATGGGCCGAACGACGGAGTCCCCCCGGGGGCGTCGGGCAGCACGACGGAGCCGGCCGTCACGGTGCGTCGTGACGGCCGGCTCCTCGGTCGTGTGGTCGTGCGGTCGTGCGGTTGCGCGGTCGTGGCGCTTGTCGCGGACTCAGCGGGAAATCACGGCGGCGACGGGACGGGGGCTCCGGCCGGACCGGCTGCCCGGCCGTGCCCGAACGGTGGTCAAGTGATCGGCTGCAAGGTCCCGTCGGGCAGCACGCACGAGTAGCCGGCGTAGGGGCGTGCCGTGATCTGTCCGCCGGCGGCCGTGCAGTCGTCCCTGCTGATGTTCGGAGACGAGGCGGCCTGGGCGCTGACGGCGCCGACGGCGCTCATGCCGGCCAGGGTTGCCGCGGCCAGGGCGAGGCCCAGGATTCTTCGGACGCGCATGACTTCCTCCTCCTCTCGGGCGCCTTCGTTCGGCCCTCGGGAAGGACAAGTCTCAGGACGACCGCGCCCTCCTTCTCAGGATGGGCGCTTCGCGCGGGGCCCGCGAGGCGGGCCCGGGGGCCGCGCGGTCCCCCCAGGGGCCTAGCGCGGCTCGTAGGCCGCCATCCGGCAGGCGCCGGTGGCGGCGCCGCCCGCCACTCCGGCCGCGGACAGCCCGCTCACACAGCTGTCCAGGTCTCCGACCACGCCACGGCTGCAGGCGGCCGAGACGGAGCCGGAGTCGGTGGCACCGGCCTGCATGGCCATCTGCGTACAGGCGGGAATGTCCGCCCGGACCGTGGGGGCGGCGATCACCGCACCGCCGAGGGTGAGGGCCAGCGCGCTGAGGACGCCGGCTGTACGGATCGGACTGCGCATGGCAGACACCTGCTCTCCAGATGTTCGCTCGGTCAGGGAACGGAATTCGCCCCGCCTGCTAGTCGGGGGCCACCCGGCAGGCGCTCACGGCCGTCCCGTTGGTCACACCGCCACCGGTCAGGCCGGACACGCACTGTGCGTTGTCGCCGGTCAGGCCGACGTAGCACGCCGTGCGGACGTAGTCCGGGGCCTCACCGCCCCGCAGCTCGCGCTCGACCTGGTTGATGCAGGCCGTGACGTCCGCGTGGGCGGCCGGCGCGAGGAAGGCCACACCGCCGAGGGCGAGGGTCAGGCCGGTGAGGACACCGGCGATACGGTTCGACGTGCGCATGGGACGCACCTGCCTTCCGGGTCGGTCGCGCGGTCCTGTCCCCGGTGGACCGGATCCACGCGGTAACGCCTCCTGGCGACGCCCGACGAGTGATGCCCCTGCCCCTGCTTTCGCCCTTGTCCTTGCCCTTTGACCGGACCGAATGGGACGCACTCGGACCTCCACTCGCGGGCCCTCACTCCAGCGTCGCACCCTCTCCCCCGCCCGTCCTGGGCACCGGGGGCGCCGTGCCCGGCTCGGGCGTGTGCCCCCACGGCGACGGGCAGGGAATCCGGGACGCACGAAAGGCCGCCCTCCCACGGATGAGAGAACGGCCTCCGACCTGCGTTTCCGCATGGTCGGGACGACAGGATTTGAACCTGCGACCCCTTGACCCCCAGTCAAGTGCGCTACCAAGCTGCGCCACGTCCCGATACCCGCTGACCTGGGGTTTCCCCCGGTTGCAGGCGCAGGAGAACAATACCGCACTTCCCAGGGTCGTCGCGCGCACCTTTCCGTCCGTCCGGTCAGACGGTGTCTTCGGCGGCCAGTTCCGGGTGGGCGGCGGCCAGCCGTTTCGGGGCCGCCTGGAGCCACGAGTCGGTCAGGATGGCGCGCAGCTCCTCCACGTCCTGCACCGCCGAGAGGCGGACCCGGAGCCAGGCGTAGTTGTCGTCGTGGCCCTCGCGCACGAAGAACTTCTCCGGCTCCGCGGCGATCAGCTCGGCCCGGTCCTCCTTCGGGCACTTCACCCCGATCGAGGTGTCGTCGTCGGCCAGCGACACGAAGATCTTCCCGCCGACCCGGAAGGTCGGCATGCCCCAGGCGAGCTTTTCGGTGCTGTCCGGGAGCGACAGCGCGATCATGCGGACGTCCCGCGCGGTTGTGGCCATCTTCGCGGCTCCTCTCCAGCCACCGGCGAACCCTCGTCCCCCGACCGTAGGACCCACCACTGACAGTCGCGTCCCGTACGGGGCTCACGCGCCCCGGTCCTCCCTCTCGTGCAGCAGCCCCACCAGCTCGGCCGCCAGCTCCTTCGCCGTGACCAGGCCCTCCGTGCCCCATCGCCGCGGGACCACGTCCACCGCGCACACCGTGCCCAGGACGATCCCGCGCCGGTCCGTCAACGGCGCGCCCACGTAGGAGCGCACCCCGCTCCCGTCCACGACCGCGTTGCCGGCGAAGCGCGCGAAGTCGCGCACGTCCTCCAGCACCAGTGCCCGCCTGCGGACGACCACGTGCGGGCAGTACCCGTGGTCGCGGGGCAGGACCCGGTCCGGGTAACCGCTCGCCGGGGCGTCCGCCGCGTGGTGCAGACCGGCGAAGAACTGCCGCTCCTCGCCGACGAAGTTGACGCCCGAGTACGGCGCTTCGAGCGCGTCGGCCACGCGGCGGGCGAAGGCGTCCAGTTCGGGATCCGTGCGCTCCCCGAGCCCCAGCTCGCGCAGCCGGACGGCGCGTGCCGGGGCCTCCCGGTCCACGGGCGTCAGCAGCAGGTGTCCGGTCGATTCGTAGTACGTCATGGCAGTCCCCCCGACTCGTTGGACAGGCACAGCAGATGGCGGACGAGGGCGGCGAGCGCGCCCGTCCCGGAACCGGTCAGGCGCGCGTCGCACCGTACGACGGGCACCTCCGGCCCGAGGCCCACCGCCGCGCGAACCTCGTCGGGCGCGTAGCGGTGGGCCTCGTCGAACTCGTTGACGGCGACGACGAAGGCGATCCCGCGCCGCTCGAAGAAGTCCACGGCGGGGAAGCAGTCGGCGAGCCGGCGGGTGTCGGCGAGCACCACCGCCCCGAGCGCGCCCGCGCACAGCTCCTCCCACAGGAACCAGAAGCGGTGCTGGCCGGGCATGCCGAACAGGTACAGGACGTGGCGACCGTCCAGGGTGATCCGGCCGAAGTCGAGCGCGACGGTGGTCGTGGCCTTGGCCTCGACGCCGTCCAGCGGGTCGTCGGCCGCGCCGAGGTCGCTGAGCAGCTCCTCGGTGCTCAGCGGCTCGATCTCGCTCACCGCGCCGACGAAGGTGGTCTTGCCCGCGCCAAAGCCGCCCGCGACCAGGACCTTCAGGGTCGCCGGGACGGCCGACCGGGCCGCCGCGTCGGCGTCACAGTCGTGCGCGTAGGCCATCGAGCACCGCCCTGAGCAGGTCCTGGTCGGCTGCGGCGAACGCGCCGAAGGGGTCGCCGCCGGTCCCGGCGCGGGTCGCGGTGCCGGTGCCGGGGAAGCGGGGGGCCTGCGCCACGACGGCCCCGTGTTCCATCAGGTCGGCCAGCAGCACCTTCACCACTGCCGCGGGCAGCCGCAGCTGCCCGGCCACCTCGGCGACCGTGACCGTGGCGGCCCCCGCGCCGGCGCAGGTCCGCAGGGCGAGGATGTGCTCGGCCCCGAGCGGGACGCGGGGCCGCACCCCGGTCGCCGTGACCATGGAGAGCAGGTCGAGCGCGACGCCCGGCCGGGTGCGGCCGCCGCTGGCGGTGTACGGGCGCATCACCCGGCCCGCCGAGTCGTCGAGCCAGGGTGTGTCCCGGTACGACGTTCCGTTTCCGTACGCCCCCCTCGCGCCGGCCCTCATCGCTCCGGGTCGGCGACGGGCCGACGCGGCGGGGCCGCCAGGTACGGTCGTACGCTCTTGACGAGCATCGCCATCTCGTAGCCGAGTACGCCGGCGTCGGCCTCACGGTCGGCGAGCACGGCCAGGCAGGTGCCGGAGCCGGCCGCCGAGACGAAGACGAGTGCGGTGTCGAGCTCGACCACGACCTGCCGCACCTCCGCGCCCTCGCCGAAGCGGGCGCCGGCGCTGCGGCCGAGCGAGTACAGCCCGGAGGCGAGGGCGGCCAGGTGGTCGGCGCTGTCCGCGTCCAGGCCGTGTACGCAGGTCACGAGCCCGTCGGCGGTGAGCAGTACGGCACTGCGCGTGTAGGGCACGCGCTGCACCAGGCCGCTGAGCAGCCAGTCGAGGTCCGAGAGCCGGCTGCCGGTCTTGGTCGCCACTTCGCCGCCCATGGGGGTGTGCTCCTTGCCGTTGCGAGGGGTGGGGATCGGGGTGCTCGGGGTGATCGGGGTCATGCCTGGTTCTCCGACTGCGCGAGGCCGAAGCCGCGCTGGAAGGCGGCCATCAGGCCGGGGTCGTGGACGGGCCGCTCGGCGTCGTCGGCCGCCGGCCGGGGCGCGGGGGCTTCGCGGAGCTGCGGTGCGAGGTGCTCCTGGGCCCGCCGCCGGGGCAGCTCGGGCCGCCCGATCCCGCCCGCGGCGGGCTCCCCCGCCTCGGCGGTCCGCCGCACGGGCAACGGCGGGACCTCCGTACGGGGCGAGGGCACCACGGGCCCGCCCCCCGGGTCGGGGGCCGGGGCCTGCCCGGCGTCGACACGGAGGAGCGGGGTGGGGGCCGGCTCGGCGGCGGGGACCTGGTGGGTGTCCGGGACCTGCGCGGCAGCCGGGACGTGGTCGGCGAGGGTGGGTGCGGCAGCCGGCACGCGGCCGGCCGCGACGTGGTCGGCGGGGGCGGTGCGCGGGTCGGGGACGGTGCGCGGGTCGGGGACGGACGGCCGGGGCGGGGTGGGGACCCGGGCCGGTTCCAGGTGGGGGATCGGGGCCGCGTCGGGGGCGCCCAGGAGTTCCTTCGGGAGCACCAGCACCGCGAGTACGCCGCCGTAGATGTTCGACTTCAGCTCGACCGCGATGCCGTGCCGGCGGGCCAGCGCCGAGACCACGTACAGGCCGATCCGCCCGTCGGCGAGCAGGTGCCGGACGCTGACCTGGTCGGGGTCGTCGAGCAGCGCGTTCATCCGGTGCTGCTCCTCCGCCGGCATGCCCAGCCCGCGGTCCTCCACCTCGATCGCGATCCCGGCGGTGACCCGCTCCGCCCGCACCACCACATCGGTGTCGGGGGCGGAGAACACCGTGGCGTTCTCGACCAGTTCGGCCAGCAGGTGCACCACGTCCGCGACCGCGTGGCCGCGTACGCTGCCGCCCGCCGGGGGCACCACCTTGACCCGGGTGTACTGCTCGACCTCCGCGACGGAGGAGCGCAGCACCTCGCTCAGGTCGATGGGCCGTGTCCACTGGCGGCGGGACGCGGCGCCCCCGAGCACCGCCAGGTTCTCGGCGTGCCGGCGGATGCGGGTGGCGAGGTGGTCGACGTGGAAGAGCTCCTTGAGGAGGTCAGGATCCTCGACCGTGTCCTCCAGGTCGTCGAGCAGCGAGATCTCCCGGTGCACGAGGGACTGGAGGCGACGCGCGAGGTTGACGAAGACCTCGACCTTGCGGTCGCTGTCGGAGGGCGCCACCGGGCCGGCCAGTCGTACGAGGGTCGTGTACGCGTGCTCCCGGGCGCCGCGAAGCTCCTGCGAGAGCAGCCAGAACTCGTCGATGCCCGCGGGGTCCGCACCGGGGCGCGGCCCGGTCGGGCCGCCACCGCCACCGCCACCCCGCAGCGGACGGGGCGCGCTCTCGCCCCGCTCCAGCCGCTCGGCCGTGGTGCGCAGTTCCTGGCGGCCGCGCACGCTGGAGCGGCGCAGCGCCTCGCACCGGTCCCGGACCGCCTTGGCGGCGCGTTGGGCCCCGAGCAGCGCCGCGGCGAGGGCGCCGAGCACCAGCAGGGCGCAGCCGGTGAGCACCGGCCACAGCCGGGCGTCCCGCTCCCCCGCTCCCCCGCCGAGCTGCAGCGTGAAAATCACCGCGGCGGCCCCGCTCAGCGCGGCGGCGAGGGTGGGCAGCAGGGCGGTGCGGAACAGCTGGGGCCTTATCTGCCGGCCGGGACCGGTGGCGGCGTGTCTCGACGGGGCGTGGCGGGCTGCGCGGAGTCCGGACATCTGCGTCCTCGGTACGTGGGGCCCGGCCACCGGCGTTCCCGGGGCCCGGTGTTGATCACCGGATACCCACGCTAGACCGCACCATCCCGCCCCTGAGCGCCAGTTGGGGAACTTCACGGGGGTGCTTCCCGCTCCCGGTGGAGCGCTCGTACGACAGCCCGAATATGCGGCGCGCGCTCCGGGACCGCGCCCCGGGGCGGCCTACGGCTGCTGCCCGGTGGCCGGAGCCCCGGGACCGGAGACGAGCTGACCGGTGGCGGTCAGGGCCAGCCGTGAGAAGAGGGTGCCGGAGAACCCGAAGAGCAGGGCGATGGCGAGGGCGATGGGCCGGCCCGGCGCGTCCCAGGAGTTGTCGAGGGAGAACGCTGTCGGAACCGGGTCCGACGCCGGCCTCGTCGAGAGGCCCTGGCCGCGGCGGCCACCCGCCGACGCACGCCGAGCGCCCGGGTGCCGTAGCCCCGGGCGCTCGTGATCAGCGAGTACGTGGGACGCCGGAGTCGAGTCGATCATCTGCGGCCGGCCGTGAACGAGCTGCCCGCATCAGATCCGCATCCGGCGTCAGCGCTCTCCCGCCAGGTCGAGATCACCCGCCCTGGGCTCGCTCGCCTCCGGTTCCACCTGCTCCGGGCGGCGCCACGTACGGCTGATCGGGCGGGCGATCGGGCGCCACCAGGGATCCGAGGGCAGCGTTCCCGCAGGCTCGAAAGGCTCGCCCGGGCGCGGGAGTGCCACCGGCTGGCCGGCCTCCTCCGCGGCGTCGACCGTCCACTCGCCCGGCTCGGCCCACGGGTGCAGGGCCAGGTTGAAGGTGCCCCAGTGGATCGGCAGGAACACGCCGTGCGGGGCGCCGCCCTGGAGGTCGAGGTGGGCGCGCACGCCTTCCTCGGGCGTCATGTGGATGTCGGGCCAGTACTCGGAGTACGCGCCGATCTGGATCATCGTGGCGTCGAAGGGGCCGTGCTCGGCGCCGATCTCCCGGAAGCCGGGGAAGTAGCCGGTGTCGCCGCTGTGGTAGATCCGGTGCTCGTCGCCCGCGACGACCCAGGAGGCCCACAGGGTGTGCTGCTGGTTGCGCAGGCCGCGGCCGCAGAAGTGCCGGGCGGGGGTCGCGGTGAGCGTGAGGCCCGCGATCTTGGTGCTCTCGTTCCAGTCCAGCTCGCGCAGCCGGTCGGCCGGGACGCCCCAGTGCTCCAGGTGGGCGCCGACGCCCAGCGGGACGGCGAAGACCGTGTCCGTACCGGCCAGCGCCTTGATCGTCGGCAGGTCCAGGTGGTCGTAGTGGTCGTGCGAGATGACCACGACGTCGACGGTGCCCAGCGAGGCCGGCGGGACCGGTACGGGGTGCAGCCGCTTGGGACCGGCGAAGGGGAAGGGGGAGCACCTCTGGCCCCACACGGGGTCGAAGAGGACCCGGCGGCCGTCGATCTCGGCGAGCACGCTGGAATGGCCCATCCAGGTCAGGCGCAACCCGCTGACCGGCGGTTTCGCCAGTTCGGCGAGGGTGGTCGGGTAGACCGGGATCGGGGCGGCGGGCGCCCGCCGGATCCGCTGCTCACGGTGGAAGTAGATCTTCGCGAATTCCGCCATCGACCCGGAGGGCCTGTTCCGGGCGCCGACCGGGTTCTGGAAGACGCCGTCGGCGAAGTTCGGCGAGCGGCGGATCCGCTCCAGCCGGGCCCCCGAGGGGTCCGCGCCGAAGGCTTCGGGCCGCAGGGCGCGCAGCCGGGGACGCAGGGGACGAGAGCCGGTCAAGGCGCCTCCAGGGGCGGTGCGGTCGGATGACGGCGCGGTCGGGACGTCCGTCGGTCTACGAGCATCCCAACGCACACCGGCCCCGAAGGATTCCGCATTCCCCCTGCGTGTCGTTCCCCCTGCTCTCCTACAGCGGCAGCAGGTCGGGCCGCTTCGCCTCGACGTGGTCCCCGGAGGACTCGCCGCGCAGCCGGCGGCCGATCCAGGGCACCAGGTGCTCGCGCGCCCAGTGGATGTTGTCCCGGGTCACGTCGACCGAGCCGCGCGGGCGCTCCGGCGGCCAGGGCTGGTCGGGGTCGGCCGGCACGTCCAGTCCGAGCACCTGCGCGGCGCGCAGCGCGACCCGGGTGTGCCCCTCGGGCGACAGGTGCAGCCGGTCGGTGTCCCACGCTCTGCGGTCCTGTACGGACCTCAGGGACCAGAGGTCGAGCACCGGGCAGTCGTACCGGTCGGCGATGGCGCGGACGTGGACGCTGTACGTCGCCACCTTGCCCCGGAGGTGCTTGAGTACCGGTACGCCCCGGGTGTCGAAGCCGGTGGTGATCACGACCCGGCCGACGGCTCCGGTGAGGTCGGCGACGGCCGCCTCGAAGCGCTCCGCCACGTCGTCGGGGTCGGTGCCGGGGCGGATGATGTCGTTGCCGCCCGCGCAGAAGGTCACGAGGTCCGGCGCGAGCGCCTTGGCCCGCGGGACCTGGTCGGCCACGATCTGGTCGAGCAGTTTGCCGCGCACGGCCAGGTTCGCGTACCGGAATTCGCCCTCCGGATGCTGGTCGGCCAAGAGCACGGCGAGCCGGTCCGCCCAGCCGAGATAAGTGTCCCCGGGTCCCGGGTCCCCCACGCCCTCGGTGAAGCTGTCCCCGATCGCCGCGTACGAGCCGATGGTCTTGATTTTCGTCGTCGTCGCTGCCACGAGACGACATCCTTCACTCTCGTAACCAACCTACGCCAACGTAATGAGGGGTTGACGGGCCGTGATCTTTACCACCCGGGAGATAAGGAACACGTACACGTGAGGCCGGGACCCCCCTCGGGTCCCGGCCTCACGCGTGTCCGTGCTCCGACGGCGGCTGCCGTCAGACGCTGACGCCCTTCGCCCGGAGGTAGGCCAGCGGGTCGATGTCGGAACCGTAGGACGGGCCCGTGCGGATCTCGAAGTGCAGGTGCGGGCCGGTCGAATTGCCGGTGGAACCGGACAGGCCGATGGTCTGGCCGGCGGTGACGCTCTGGCCGACCGAGACGGACAGCGAGGAGAGGTGGCCGTACTGCGAGTAGTTGCCGTCCGCGTGTCGGATGACGACCTCGTTGCCGTACGCGCCGCCCCAGCCGGCGGAGACGACGGTGCCCGCGCCGACCGCGCGGACCGTGGTGCCGGAGCTCGCGACGAAGTCGACACCGGTGTGGTAGCCGGAGGACCACATGCTGCCCGCGACCTTGTACTGGGTGGAGATGCCGGTACTGGCGAGCGGGGCGACGAACCCGGAGGCCGACGTCTTGGCCGCGGGGGCCTCGGCCGCGGACTCGCGCTGCGCCGGAGCGGCCTGCTCGGCCGCCTCCGGAGCGCTCTGCTCGGCGGCCTTGGGGGCGGCCTTGTGCGCGGTCCGGGGCGCGGTCTCCGGAGCGGATTCCTCCGGGGCGGATTCCTCGGGGGCGGATTCCGCCGGAGCCGCCGGAGCCGCCGCCTCGCCCGCACCGCCGAGGTTCAGCTTCAGGCCGGGGTGGATCAGATCGGGGTCGCCGCCGACCGCCTCGCGGTTGTCTGCGTAGAGCTGCTGCCAGCCTCCGGACAGCCGGCTCTCGGCGGCGATCTTGGAGAGGCAGTCGCCGGGAACGACCGTGTAGACGGTCGGCGCGGCGGACTCCGCCCTGAGCGCGGCGGGGACCTGCGGGGCAGCCGCGGGGGCCACGGTGGTCGTGGCCGTCGTCGCGGTGGCCGGGGCGCCGGCAGCGTGGGCACCGGCAGCACCCATCAGCGGCAGCGCGAGGGCCGCGCCACCGGTGCCGGCGACGGCGAAGCCGCGCGATATCGAAAGGGACTTGGGGCGGCGGTGCTTACCCTTTGCAGGCATGGCGAATTCCTCTCCGGCGCCTGCGAGGTGAGCTGTCGGGTTCGGACTGGAGATGTCCGGCCGCACATGAACGGAACATGTTCGGCTTCACCCCTAGCCGTCCCGGGGTCGAGTTCCGGGACAGCGGCTTACCTGGTTCCCCCGCTCCTGCCGCGCGTGAATGGTCGGGTGCGGTTTCCGGGCGGCGGCAGGATTCGGCGATCCACCCGGATCGGTCGCGAACGTAATCCCAAAAGGCCGCACCGAACAAGCCGTGAATTTCCTGACGGAATCACAGGGACGGGAAACCGGGGGAATGCCGGTCACCCTCCGTCCATTCCGGTCCGTCAACAACCGGTCCTGCGAAGGCATTCGACTTTCGCGATCAGGCACTCACGGTCACCGTATGATCTGGCTCACGGGGACGCGCCCGATCTCGCCTCCGCTTATGGCAAGTTGTCGCCAAGTAGTGTAATTCGGACAGAGCACCCACGAGCAGCATCACGAAGCGGAGGAGTTCCCTTGACCCAGCAGATACAGGAGCCGGAACTGTCCGGAGTGCGCAATTTCCGCGATGTGGGCGGATTGCCGACTTCTGATGGACGAAGGGTCAGGACGGGACGACTGTTCCGAAGCGGACATCTGGCGCATGCCACTGAAACCGATACAGAGTTCCTCGGTTCACTCGGCCTCCACACCGTCTTCGACTTCCGCAACGGCGCCGACCACGCGCTGGAGGGCCCGGACGTGGAACTGCCCGGCGTGCGGAACGTGAACATCCCCCTCTCGGATCCGGCCGACGGCCGGGAGTTCTGGAAGATGGTCCGCGACGGCGACCTCGAACAGCTCCGCGGGATCCTGGGCGACGGGAAGGGGGCGGCCCGGATGGCGAACTCGTACCGATCGATGATCAAGAGCCGCACGGCCGAGCACGGCCGGGTCCTGCACGCCCTCGCCGAGGACAGCGTCCCGGCGCTCATGCACTGCGCCGCCGGCAAGGACCGGGCCGGTCTGTCGATCGCCGTCACCCTGCTCGCCCTGGGCGTCGAGCGCGAGGCGATCGTCGCGGACTACCTGGAGTCGAACGCCCCGCACCGCCGCTACCGGGTCCGCCGGAGCGACGACTCCGCCGAGGCCCGCTCCCCCGAGGTGACGGAGCTGCTCGCCCCGCTCTTCGACGCCCGCGCCGAGTACCTGCTCGGCGCCTTCGACACCATCGAGGAGACCTGGGGCGGCGTGGACCGCTACCTGGAGCAGGGGCTCGGACTCACGCCCGAGACCCGGAGCCGGCTGCGCGAGCGGCTGCTCGACTGACGTGCGGGCCGGAGGGGAGCGCGCCCGCGCGCTCCCCTCCCCGTCGGTCACCCTCCCCGTCGGCCCCACGTCCCGCGGTCAGCGGTTGCCGACCGCCTGCTTGACCAGGGTCCTGCCGAAGTCCCACATGAGTCCCGACCCGCCGTGCGCCTCGTCCATGACCGCGCGGAAGGCCCCGACGAACCGGTCGACGTCGTGCTCGTCCACGATCAGCGGCGGGATGAGCTTGATCACCTCCAGGTGGTCCCCGGAGACCTGCGTGAGGATCCGGTGCTTCTGGAGCAGCGGCACCACGACCATCTGCGCGAAGAGCCCCTTGCGGGCCGCCTGGAGCATCGTCCAGCGGCTGCGCAGCCCGAGCGAGGACGGCCGGCCGAACTCGATGCCGATCATCAGCCCGCGCCCGCGGACCTCGTGGAGCAGTTCGTACTCGTCCACGAGCGCGGCCAGCCGCCCGCGCAGCAGGTCGCCCATCGCCCGGGCGTTGGCCACGACCTCCTCGTCCTCCATGACCGAGAGCACCGCCAGCCCGGCGGCCATCGCCTGCGCGTTCGAGCCGAAGCTCGCGGAGTGCACGAGCACCCGGTCCATGGAGGAGTAGACCTTCTTGAAGATCCAGTCCTTGCCCAGGGTCGCGCCGACCGGCACGTAGCCGCCCGACAGCGCCTTGGCCACGCAGACCAGGTCCGGTTCCACGCCCGGCTCGTGCTGGTAGGCGTAGAAGTCGCCGGTGCGCCCCAGCCCGGTCTGCACCTCGTCCGCGATCAGCAGCGCCTTGTGCCGGTGCAGCAGTTCCTGCGCGGCGGGCAGGAAGCCGGGCGGGGCCGCGAGGACCCCCTTGCCCTGGATCGGTTCGACGACGAGGGCGGCCACGTCGCCCTTGCGGAGCTCGCGCTCCAGGGCGGCCAGGTCCCCCAGCGCGATCCTCGTGTCGGGGAGCAGCGGGGCGAAGCCGTCCCGGAAGCCGCTCTCCCCGTTGACCGACAGCGAGCCCGTGGTCAGCCCGTGGAAGGCGTGGTCGCAGTAGAGGATCCTCGGCCGCCCGGTGGCGTACCGGGCGAACTTCAGGGCGGTCTCCACGGCCTCGGTGCCGCTGTTGCCGAAGAAGACCCGGTCCAGGTGGGGGCTGTACGAGAGCAGCTTCTCGGCCAGCAGCCCGGGCAGCGGCTGGCAGTCGAAGCGGGTCAGGTCGGCGAGCTGGGCGTCCAGGACGTCGTGCAGGGCCTGCCGCACGACGGGGTGGTGGCGGCCCAGGCCCATCACCCCGAAGCCCGCCAGCATGTCCAGGTAGTCGTTGCCCTCGGCGTCCCAGAAGTGGGCGCCCTCGGCCCGCTCGTAGACCTTGTCGAAGCCGATGGTGTGCAGCATCCGGGGCAGTTGGTGGTTGAGGTGCCTCGCGTGCAGTTCGTACCGCTCCGCCCCGCGCGCCGCCAGCAGGGCGCCGAGGTCGAAGCCCTTCCCCCCTCGCGCCTCCGTCGTCATGCCGACCGGTCCCGGTTGCCGCCGACCGTCTCGCGGGCCGCGCGGAGGGATTCCTTGAGCGAACCCATGGTGGCGAGGACGGCGGTGGGCTCGTAACCGCAGTGCGCCATGCAGTTGGCGCAGCGCGGGTCCTTGCCGCGGCCGTACTTGCTCCAGTCGGTGTCCTCGATCAGTTCCCGGTAGGTGGGAACGTAGCCGTCGCTCATCAGATAGCAGGGTCGCTGCCAGCCGAAGAGGGAGTAATTCGGAATGGCCCAGGCCGTGCAGGGGAAATCGGCCTTTCCTTCGAGGAAGTCCAGGAAGAGCGGGGAGTGGTTGAGCCGCCACCGCCGACGGTTGCCGCCCGCGAAGGCCTTCCTGAAGAGTTCGCGGGTCTGTTCGACGCCCAGGAAGTGCTCCTGGTCGGGCGCCTTTTCGTACGCGTAGGCGGGCGAGATCATCATCTCGTCGACCTGGAGGTCGTCATTGAGGTAGTTCAGGACCTCGATGATCGTCTGCGGGGTGTCGGTGTTGAAGAACGTGGAGTTCGTGGTCACCCGGAATCCGCGCCTCTTCGCCTCCTTGATGGCCGCGACCGCCTCGTCGAAGACGCCTTCCTTGGCCACGGACTCGTCGTGCCGCTCGCGCAGGCCGTCGATGTGCACGGCGAAGGCGAAATAGGGCGAGGGCGTGAACTTCTCGATCTTCTTGCGCAGCAGCATCGCGTTGGTGCAGAGGAAGACGTACTTCCGCTTCGCCACCAACTGTCGGACGATCTCGTGGATCTGCGGGTGCATCAAGGGCTCGCCGCCCGCGATGGACACCATGGGCGCCCCGGACTCCAGCACGGCGCCGACCGCCTGGGCTACCGGCATGCGCTGCTTGAGCACTCCCGCGGGGTGCTGGATCTTCCCGCAGCCCTCGCAGGCCAGGTTGCAGGCGTAGAGCGGTTCGAGTTCGACGATCAGCGGGAACTTCTCACGCCTGCGGAGCTTCTGTTCGAGAAGATAGGTCCCGACCCTGACGGACTGTCGCAGCGGCATGGCCATCTGGCTCACCTCCTGGGGAGCAGCAAAGAACGGTGCCAGTCGTAGAACGCGGGTAGCACGGCACGGAGAACACGGAAGGCCGATATTCCACCGCGAACCGTGCCGATACGGACGAGCTCGTGTTCCGGAGCGTCCACGATCACCCGGACGGCCGCAACGGGACGTCCCCCTTCCGACGGAGGGCCGTGGCCGCGGGTCGCTGTCCACAGGGTGGACGCCGACTCCATGTCGACCGCGATCGCGCCGGTCGCGCGCAGCTGCGCGCGCTCCTGGCCGCGGACGACGTGGTCCGATCCGGTCAGTGCGCCGGTGTGCACGGTCCGGCCGGGGGCGGCCCGGGCCAGTGCCTCGGCGAGCAGGGCGCTGCCGGTGCAGGTGACGGTGCCCTGCGGGTCCCGGGTCTCCTCGGCGACGACCAGGTCGCCGGGGTGCATGCCGGGTACCAGTCCGGCACAGAACCCGGTCGCGAGGACGGCCGCCCGGTCCATCCCCGGTCTCTCCAAGGCCCGGCCGACGGCCCGCTCTGCGGCGCGCGGGCCCATGCCGGTGCGCAGGAGTTCGTACGCCTGCGGGGCGCCCCGGCCCGCGCTGCGCAGGGCGGTCTGCTCGATGCGCAGCGCGCAGGCGACGAGCAGCGGGTCCGGGTTCTCGGCCCGGTCCGCTCCGGCGGCGGACATCAGGGCTCCCCGGCCGCGGTGAACGGTTCTCCGTGCAGGTAGCGGCCGAGCGCGGTGAGCGGGAAGACCTGCCGGTACAGGTGGTAGTTGATGGAGAAGTCCCAGGGGAAGCCGGTGCCGGTGAAGTGCGGCTCGTCCCAGGAGCCGTCCTCGCCCTGCGTCCGTACGAGGTGGGCGACGCCGCGCTCCACGGCCTTGCCCTCCCGCTCGCCGGCCGCCATCAGCGCCATCAGCGCCCACGCGGTCTGCGAGGCGGTGGAGTCGCCCTTGCCGGCCCAGGCGCGGTCCTTGTAGGAGCGCTGGTCCTCGCCCCACCCGCCGTCCTCGTTCTGTACGGATTCCAGCCAGCGCACGGCCCGCCTGATCGCGGAGTGCGACGGGGCGATGCCGGCGGCGGTCAGCGCCGGGACCACCGATCCCGTCCCGTAGACGTAGTTCGTGCCCCAGCGGCCGAACCAGCAGCCCTCCGGCTCCTGTTCGGCGAGCAGCCAGGCGATGCCGCGCCGGGTGCGGGCGAGGCCCGCCTTGCCCTCGAAGGCGAGCATCTCCACGACGTGCGCGGTGACGTCGGCGGAGGGCGGGTCGACGACCTCGCCGAAGTCGCAGAAGGGCAGCCGGTTGGGCAGGACGCTGGTGTTGTCGGCGTCGAAGGCGGCCCAGGCGCCGTTCCTGGACTGCATGCCGAGGGTCCAGGAGACGCCCCGGGCGATGGCGGCCTCGACGCGGGCCGGGTCCGGGTGGTGGATCCGGCGCAGCGCGAGGACGACCTCGGCGGTGTCGTCGATGTCGGGATAGGTGTCGTTGTGGAACTCGAACGCCCAGCCTCCCGGGGCCAGTCCGGGCCTGCGCACCGACCAGTCGCCGCTGCGGACGATCTCCTCGTCGAGCATCCAGTCGGCGGCCTTCACCAGCGCCGGGTGGTCGGGGCGCAGGCCGGCGTCGGCCAGCGCGATCGCGGCGAGGCAGGTGTCCCAGACCGGGGACTGGCAGGCCTCGATCATCCGGGCGCCGTCCTCGCGCCACACCGCGAAGCGGTCCAGGGACTCCAGCCCGGCGCGCATCACGGGGTGGCCGAGGTCGTAGCCGAGCAGGTGGAGGGCGATGACCGAGTACACGGCGGGGGGCTGGATGCCGCCCCAACAGCCGTCGTTCTCCTGGCGTTCGACGATCCACCGGCCGGCGGCGGCCATGGCCGCCTTGCGCAGTCGGCGGGGGGCGAAGCGCCGGTAGACGTGGAGGGCCTTGTCCATCCGCTGGAAGGCGCCGTCCCAGGTCGTGGCCGGGGCGAGCCGCTCGGCGGGGTAGGGCGCGCGGGCGTCGGTGTGCAGCTCGTCCAGCGCGAAGGGGGCCGGGCGGACCGGGCGCATCGCGGAGACCACGGTGAGCGGGACGATGGTCTGGCGGGCCCAGCAGCCGAAGTCGTAGATGTTCAGCGGCACCCAGGACGGCAGGAACACCAGCTCGGGCGGGAGTTCGGGCAGGTGGTCCCAGCTCCACCAGCCGAAGAGGGCGAGCCAGATCCGGGTGAAGACGCGGGCGGCGGCGATCCCGCCGCGGGCCCGGATCCAGGCGGAGGCCCGGACCATGTGGGGAGCGTCGGGGGCGTCCCCGGCAAGGCGCAGCGCGACGTACGCCTCGATGGTGGCGGAGAGTTCGGGCGGCCCGCCGTGGAAGGTGGCCCAGGTGCCGTCCTCGTTCTGCTCGCCCCGGATGAAGAGGGCGGCGGCGTGCGTGGTGGCCTCGTCGCGGATCCCGAGGAACTGCCGCAGCAGGAGGTCCTCGGCGTCCATGGTGACGTTGGTCTCCAGGTCGCCCTTCCACCAACCGGCGGGGTCCTGCCGCTCCAGCAGGTGCCGCGTCGCCCGCGCGGCGGCCTCCTGCGCGGCGACGGTGCCCGCGTCCTGCGGCTCGCCCGGCCCGGCGGCCCGGGGCCCGGCCCCCGCGGGGCTCCGCCCGGCTCCCGGTGCGAGCGCCGGCTCCGCCGCCTCGGCCCCGGTGACGTCCGTGACCGGTGGGCCCGCGTGCGGTGCGAGCGCGTCCGCCGTCGTCGCGCCCGGCCCGGCGACGCCGCCGCCGGGCGTACGGGCCGGGTGCCCGGTCACCTCCGTGGGCTCCGGCCCCACCCGCGAGCCGAACGGCTCCGCATCCGTGCCGGGGCCGTGGCCGACGGCCGGCTGAGCCGCTCCGCCGACGCCGCCCGCCGGGCGAGCCGTGGGCCCGGCCTGGACCGGGGGCTCCGCGCTCGCGGACGGCGCGTGCGGGTGCGCCGTCGGCACACCGGCCGGCCGGGCCGGGGGCCCGGACGTGTCCGGGGGCTGCGCGTCGGACTGCTGCCTCCGGTCCGGCCTCGGGCCGGTCAGGGCGTCCGCGAGCGCGCCGGGGCGCGGGGAACCGGGCCCCGTGGGGGCGGGTTCCGGGGCGCCCGGCCCCGTATCACCGCCTGCGGCGGGCGCGGCCGGGCCCGGTTCGTATTCGCTGCCGGCGCCGGCGCTGTCCGCGCTGCCGTCGGTCGTCGCTGTCATGGCTTCCCCTTCGTGCAGTCGGTCCTCTGCTGTGCTGGGGTCCGCCGTCGGGGGGGGGGGGGCCGGCGCCCCCCCCCCCGCCCCGCCGGGGCCCCCCCCCGGGGGGGGGGGCCCGGGCGCCCCCCCCCCCACGCCGCGGCGGGGGCCCCCAACG